>JAMWCM010000098.1 GCA_023818355.1 Candidatus Omnitrophota bacterium | reverse complement strand
ATAGAAATTTTAGATGAGAAGAGGAGGAAGATTAATTTAATTCCCAAAGGAGAAAAATATAAAAAATTAATAAGCAAGGTATGGAAAAGAAGGTAGTGAGTAATATCTAAAAGATGAAGATACTTAGCCTTGATACTTCTACAAAAATTTTGACAATGGCAATTAATGAAGACCGAGAAGTAATCTTTGAGTTTGAGTATGCAGTAGAATACAGTGGTAATAAGATTTTGTTTTCCTTAATGGAGGAGATGTTTAAGAAAACCCATATTTCTTTAAAAGAGATAGAACTTTTTGCTGTGGGGATAGGACCGGGTTCTTTCACCGGCACACGGCTGGCAACAACGGTGATGAATACATTTGCCTATTTGCAAAATAAACCCTTGATTGGAGTTTCTACATTGGATACAATTGCCTATAATCTTAAAGGTGAAATAGAGGAATTAATTTCTCCTATCTTAGATGCCAAAAGGGGAAATCTTTACGCCGCCATTTATTGTAAGCGGAATGAGAAGTTAGAGAGAATCTCTGAATATCTGTTGGTTTCCTTAGAAGATTTGTGCAAAAAGATAGATAAGAAAATTTTTTTCTTAGGAGAGGGGATAAATTTATACCGGAGAGAAATTTTAAAAAAACTTCCGCAAGCAAAATTCGGAAATTATAATTTATGGTATCCCAAGGCAGGGAATTTAGGTATAATTGCTTATGAGCGTTTTAAGGATGGCAGGATTGATTCTCCATTTACATTGCTTCCTTTATACCTTTATCCTGAAGAATGTAGTGTAGGCATTAAAAAATAATGGAACAAATTATAGAAACAAAAATTAAAAAGTATAGCCGACCCACCTGGGCAGAGGTAGATTTTTCTTCCTTCAGGTTTAATCTCAACCAGATAAAGAGATTCCTCTCTCCAGAGGTAAAGATTATGCCGGTGGTTAAGGCGGATGCTTACGGGCATGGTCTGGTGGAGGTAAGTAATTATCTCGTTTCTCAGGGTATAGAGCAATTGGGTATCGCTACTGTAGATGAAGGGATAGAATTGCGAGAGAAGGGGGTGGGGGTTCCTCTATTTATTTTAGGAAATGTTTTCCCTGAAGAACTGGAGACAGTGGTTGAGTATAATCTCATCCCTACGCTCTGTAACTTAGAAGTGGCTAAAAGATTAGATGAGATTGCCCGAGAGAAAAATATTTTTGTTAAAGCAGAGGTGAAGGTTGATACGGGGATGGGAAGGATTGGAGTTTTGTATACGGAAACTCTGGATTTTTTCTTAAAACTTAAAGAATTAAACCATCTGGTCATAGATGGTCTCTGGACACATTTTGCCTCTGCAGAGGATGAAGAATTTACCAGAATTCAGCTTTTACGGTTTAATTTTGTTTTTGGAGGTTTAAAGCAACTGGGATTTAATTTTTACCATATACATTCCGCCAATTCCCTCGCTTTATTTAGAAATAAGGAAACCCACTTTAATTTAGTCAGGCCAGGGCTGAGTATTTATGGAGTATATCCGGAGAATTCTTTAAGAGAGATTGTAGAGTTAAAACCTGCAATGAGTTTAAAAACAAGAATTGTTTTTCTGAAAAGGGTTTCTCAAGGATATCCTATAAGTTACGGAAGAACTTTCATAACCTCAAGGGAAAGCATTATTGCTACTTTACCCATCGGTTATGGAGATGGTTACAGCTGGCTTTTGTCAAATAAAGGAAGGGTAATTGTGAAAGGGAATTACGCCCCGGTGGTGGGGAGGGTCTGTATGGACCAGACAATGATTGATGTAACCGATATCCCCGGGGTTTCCTTAGGAGAGGAGGTGGTTCTCTTGGGTAGACAGGGAGGTTTAGAAATCACCGCTGAAGAATTGGCAAATTTGTCAGGAACTATTCCTTATGAGATTCTCTGTAGAATTGGTTCACGGATTCCACGGATATATAAAGATGGCTAAATTCAATTCAGAAAATTTGGATAAAGTTATAAAGATTTTGCGTCGGGAAGTAAGAAAATATCGCCCACCGGTGGTGAGTTTTGTTGCTGATCATACAAAAAATGACCCTTTTTTAATTTTAATCTCCTGCCTTTTATCTTTAAGAACCCAGGATAAGACTACGGAGAAGGCTACTAAAAAATTGTTTCAACTGGCAAAAACTCCTCAGGAAATGTTAAAACTTTCTTTAAAAGAAATTGAAAAGGCAATTTATCCGGTGGGTTTTTATCGGGTTAAGGCGGGAAATATTAAGAGGATTTGTGCAACTCTTGTGGATAAATTTTTCGGGAAAGTTCCTGATGATTTGGATAAACTTTTATCCTTACCCGGAGTAGGTAGAAAAACTGCAAACTTAGTTTTAACCGAAGGATTTAATAAATTGGGGGTCTGTGTGGATACCCATGTGCATCGGATTTCCAACCGCTGGGGTATGGTGGAGACAAAGACTCCCGAGCAGACTGAATTTGCCTTACGCGAAATTCTTCCCCGGAGATACTGGAAGGAGTTTAATTATCTTCTGGTTACCTATGGACAAAATATCTGTAAACCTATAAATCCGCGGTGTCTTCAATGTAAAATTTATTGGTTTTGTGCAAAAAGGGGGGTAAATAAAAGTTGGAAATTTAGGAAAAGGAGGTGAGAAAAATGGCCAAGGTATTGTTAATCGTTCTAATTGTGATTGTAGTTGCGCTTCTCTGCAAAAAATGTGTCTGTGGGAAGAAAGAAGAAAAGAAGGGTTAATTTCCGCGTCTTTCCTTGACATAGTTTGACCCTTCAAGAGATTTGGCATATTCCTTCAATTCTGCTCCAATCTGAGCAATTTCTGCCACATGGGAGATTTTGCGTTTTTCATTGGTTACTACCGCAATAGAGATACTCATCAGCGGAGTGAGAAGGGGATTTCCTTTTCTATCTTTCCCGGAGATGTATCCCTTCAAACGGTCCTCCTCATCATAGAGTTGGGGGATTACTTTGTCAAATTCTTTAATAATGTAAGGACAGAGGGTATCCACTTTATCCGGGGAGGTAATTACTACAAAATCATCTCCACCGATGTGGCCGATGAAATCGTCTCTATTTCCTCTTGCCTCAACGCCTTTAATTAAAACCCGTGCGGTTTCTTGGATTGCTCTATCTCCGCGCTCAAATCCATAGCGGTCATTAAAGATTTTAAATTTATCTAAATCTATGTAGCAAACCGCAAAGAGTCTATTCTCCCTAATTCTGTTTTCAATTTCATTCTGTATAGAAACATTTCCTGGAAGATGGGTGAGCGGATTTGCATCTAAATCTATTTCGGTCCTCCTTAAAACCATCTTTACCCGTGCTACCAGTTCACTGGGTTCAAAGGGTTTGACAATATAGTCATCTGCTCCGGCATCAATGCCTTTTATTTTGTCAGAAGTCTCTCCCCTTCCGGTAAGCATAATGATGGGGATATGTCTTAAAAGAGTATCTTTTTTTATCTCCCGGCAGACTTCCGGCCCATTAAATTTGGGCATCATAAAATCAAGAATGATTAAGTCGGGAGGTCTTTTAGAAACTTTCTCCAAGCCCTCTGCTCCGTCACCTGCCTCCGTAATCTCATAGCCTTCTGCTTCCAGAACAATTCTTAAAACATCCCTTACATCGGGTTCATCATCAACAATGAGTATCCTTTTTTTAGCCATAGCTTATCTAACTAAAGAAATTTCGGGTTTCTCGGGGATAGTAAAGCTGAATGTGCTTCCTTTCCCTAAGGCTGAATTTACCCAGATTTTCCCTTTATGCGCCTCAATAATTTTTTTACAGAGGGAAAGCCCCAGCCCGGTTCCTTTTTTCTCACGGTTTATAGGGTTGTCGGCACGAAAAAACTCGGTGAATATTCTGGAAAGGTCTTCGGGAGCGATTCCAATTCCTGTATCCGAAATATCGGTTCTTATATAGCCATCCTCTTTATAAATACTTATAGAGATTTTCCCCCGCTGCGGTGTGAATTTTATTGCATTACCCAGAAGATTGATGAAGACTCTCCTTAGATGGTCATAGTCGGCAAAAATAGTATCCAGATTGTCTCTTATTTCCCAGTGGACTTCAATATTTTTCTCTTCTGCCTGTGGATTAATCAATTCTAAGATATTTTTTAAAAGTTCCCTCAGGGGTATCTCTTTGATATCCATTCCAATCTTTCCGGATTCAATACGGGATATATCCAGGAGGTCATTGATCAACTTTGCCAGTTCCGAAGAATGGCGGTCAATTCTCTCTAAACGTTCACGCTGTTCTGTACTCATTTCGCCCAGTTTTCCTGTAGCCAGAATGGAGGCATAGCCTTTGATGGAGGTGAGGGGAGTGCGCAGTTCATGGGCAACGGAAGCCACAAATTCTGATTTTATCTGATTAAGCCTCTTTAACTCCTCATTTGCTCTTGCCAGTTCCTTCGTTCTTTCTTTAACCCTTATTTCCAGTTCCTGATAGGAGTGCCAGAGTTGCTCGTAGAGACGGGAATTTTCTATGCCCTGAGCAATCTGGTTGGCCAAAATAGAGATGAGTTCCACATCGCCCTCAGTTACCCGGGAATAAAGGGATTCGTTTCCGATAACCACCAGTCCAATTACCAGTTCCTTTAGATATACTGGGACGATGATGAAGGAACGCAGTCTTAGAAACTCGCCAATCTCTTTCTCCTCAAAATTGGCGGTTTCTGGCCTTTCTACAAGGAGAGGTTTCCCATCACGCATAATATTTTTAAAGGGAATAAAGTTTTCTATCTTTTCTTTGATCTCTGCAATTTCTTCTTCAGAAAAACCTATCATCCGTCTACATTTCAAGGTTTTATCTTTTTCGTCAAGGAGAAGGATGAGGAATTTCTCAAATCCGAGTTTCTGAATAAAATTTTCTTTAATAGAATTGAAGACCTCTTCAACATCAAAAGTCATATTTATATTTCTTCCCATTTCATGGAGTGTATATAAACCATTTATTTTCTTATCCAGTTCCTGCTGGATCTTATTCAATTG
>JAMWCM010000097.1 GCA_023818355.1 Candidatus Omnitrophota bacterium | reverse complement strand
CATAGGTATTATCCTCATTTTTCTTCAGCAATCCCTTGTCCAGAAGCCGATAGACAAAGTTTTTAATATTGGCGATGGGAAAATTCTTTATTCTCCTCTCTAAAATCATTGTGGAACGCAAATCCTTCAAACCTAAGGGAGAATTTTTCTCAACGAATACGGAAAGCAACTCCTTCTCTCGCTCGCTGGCTTTATGATAGAGAACTTCAAAATATTCTTTACCCAGGTCACGCAAAGTATTGCGCAATGCTACCTCCCAGGAATTCTCATCTACAACCCCATTTATTTGTGCATCAAAAAGATGACTACAAAGCAACTGAATTTCATAGGGATGGCCCTGGGTGTATAGAAAAATTTTTTCTTTTATCCCAGAAGTAAAACTTACTCCTGTGCCCTCTAAACTTCCCTCTATAAAACTAAGAGTCTCCTGCCGGTTGAATGGTTCAAGGACAATTTTGTGACGAAAAAATCTACCAATAGGGTCGTGTTTATCCAGAAAACTATTCCATCCCTCAGGAGTAGAAGAAAGCACAAAACAGAATTTTGTTCTCTCTACTATATCCTCCCGGCTTAAAGTAGCCCGCAGGATATCTATGGTTTCTACACGGGGAAGAAAATTCTGAATATCATCTAAAAGCACAAAAGCAAGGGGAAACCCCATCTCCTCCCAGACCTGCAAAAGGAACTGAGCAAATCTAATCTGGAGAGAAAAAGAGGACTTTTGTTTTACATTGAACTCTTTTCTCAAGAGAGAAATTTCGCTATCGCTTAAAGGAAGATTGAGCATTATCTCTTCTAAAATTAAGCGCAATTGGGAAACCAAACTCTCCCCTTTCTCGCTCCTATTTATTCCACAGTAAGAAACCCAACAACCTTCTCTCTGGGCAACCTTCTTAAATTGTTTTAAGAGGGAAGTCTTGCCAATACCCCACTCCCCAAGGATAAGCAGATGCTCGGACTTACCTGTTTTGCTTCCTTTAAGCAAATCCATAAATTCCCTTAAAGCAGTTTCCCGGCCGCTGAAGAATTTCGGTTCTAACCCTGACTGTGGTGTAAAGGGATTAGTTTGAACCATTCTCTTCAGTATAAAAGGGTATTAAGATCGTAAAAATCTCCCTCTTACTTTAATCCCATTTCCATAATTTAACTACGCAGATTAAAGATTAGTTCATCCACTTCAAAAGGCCGCTGCAGATATACACAGGGCTGAGAAATCAATGAGGTAATTTCTTCTATATCTGGGCTTAATGAATTGGTAATGAAAACAAAACGGGCAGTTTCCTTAAACTTTGTCCGATTCTCCTGAAGAAACTTTTTAAAATCAATCCCTTTTATGGCTAAATCTAAAATAAAAACATCAAAAATATCCAGGAGAGGAAGAGATTTAAGCCCCTCTATTTTATTTAAAAAATAAATTTCAAATAAATTCAAAAGATTATCCCGAATAATATTCTCTAATAAACTATCCTGGGTAAGGAGAAGTAATTTTTTCAATCCTTTTTTCATCTCCCATTCTTGAGAACCTTCCAGGGTTTTTTTCACCGCTTCTAAAAGGAATTCCGGGTCATAGGGTTTTGTAATATAATAAACTGCTCCGGTTTCATAACCCTTAGTAATATCCTTGGGGTCTGTTTTTGCAGAAAGAAAAATCACCGGGATAGTGGAAGTGGCTGAGATATTCTTCAACCTTTCGCACAGGGAATACCCATCACCCCCGGGCATCATAATATCCAAGATAATAAGGTCTGGTTTCTCCCGTACCGCTAACTCCAATCCTTTTATCCCATCCAGAGCGGTAATGACTGTGTATCCGGCTTTCTCAAGTCTAAATTTCAAAAGTCGCAAAACATCCTGCTCATCATCAATCACCAGAAGCTTCTTCTCAGCCATCATCCCTCCCCCAAAACCTGCTTTACCTTACTTATGAGCTCATCGCTTTCAAAAGGTTTCTCAATATAATCGGAGATATTCTGGAAATAAAAGATATCCTCCATTTTTTCCTTCTCTTTTACAGAGAGAATAATCACCGGGGTTTTCCCTATCTCTTTATCCTTGCGTAGTTCTTTCAGAGTAGTATAACCATCCATATTGGGCATCATCACATCAAGAATGACTAAATCGGGTTTTTCCCTGCGGGCAATAGAGAGGGCAGACATTCCCTCTTCTGCAGTAAGCACAGCGTAACCTTGAGAGATAAGCCTTGCTTTGATTATCTCCCGGACATCCTCCTCATCATCTACCACCAAAATCTTTTTCCCCATTTATCCTTCCTCCTTTTTAATTAAATTTTTCTCTAAGAGTTCCTCCTCTGCCTTGGTAAGTAAAAGGTCTTTTGTTCCAGCTTCCTCCGGATATACTGCAATCCCTGAATCAAATGAAAGAAAACAAATCTTATTTATTGCCTCATCTTTTTCCACCGCTTCATTTATCCGTTCTACAATTCTAATTGCTCCCTCCCGATTTGTCTCAGCAATCACCGCCAAGAATTCTCCCTCCCGGTAATGGGATATCCTATCTTTGGGACCACGCACAGTGCTTCTGATTATCTCCTCTGTTCGCTGATTAAGTTCTTCCCATTCCTTTTCCGATAAGCTCTGTTTCAATTCTTCGTATCTGCGAAAACGGAGAAAAATGAGCGAAAAACTTATATGGTGAATTTTATATTTATTTATCTCCTCATCAAGAATAAAATTTAATTCAATATCCCTTTTATATACGGGAATACGGAAAGAAAATTCACTCCCTTTCCCCAATTCCGACTCCACCCCAATACTTCCTCCGTGTAGTTCCACAATATTCTTGGAAATAGCCAGTCCCAAACCAGTTCCTCCACTCTTGCGGGTGAGTGGTGAACCCAACTGTGAAAATGGGGTGAAAAGTTTGGGAATATCTTCGGCAGCGATTCCCGGTCCGGTATCCCTTACTGAAACTTCTACATATTCTTTCTCCTCACTAAATACAGGTTTTGTCTTTATCCAAACCGTTCCTCCCAGAGGAGTAAATTTTATGGCATTACTGAGAATATTCGTAAGCACCTGGCTTATTTTCTCAGGGTCTACCCATACTTCCGGCATTTCCTGGCTCAGTTCCATTCTTACCTCTATCGTTTTATCTTGAATTGCCGGATACATTGTTTCGTAGACATTGTTCACAAGCTGATTGAGACTAACCCTGCGCGGATTTACACTAGTACCCCCCGATTCCAGTTTAGAAAAGTCAAGAATATCGTTTATCAGATTAGTTAACCGTTCAACATTCTTCTCAGCAATCCTTAAGAACTTCATCTGTTCAGAATTTATCTCTCCTGCCTCCCCATCTAAAATTAAGGAAATACTCTCTCTAATAGAAGTCAAGGGTGTGCGCAGTTCATGAGAAACTACTGAAACAAAATCACTTTTTATTTTGGAAAGCCTCTTCAGATACTCATTTGCCCTCTGGAGTTCGGTAGTGGTATTCATGAGAATCTCTCTCTGGCTCCTCAGTTCAGTATTTATTTTTTCTATTTCATCCTGTTTCTCCCTCAGCGACTCATAGGCATGCATAAGTTCTTTCTTTATCTTCATCGCTTCACGGTTGAGCAAATAGCTGAACAAACTGATAAATCCCAGACCCACGGCCTTGGTAAAACAGATTCTTATAATCTGTAATGTAAATTCTTTATTTACCCAGAGTGTGTCTAAAATAATAAAAAAATAAGTGAGGATGAGAAGAGAAAGGAAAGCGGAAAGATTATTAAAAACGCTCGTAGAAACAATTAAGGGCAAAAGATAGAGAAACCAGAATGGGCTTACCGCTCCGCCAGTAAAATGTTCAAATACAAGCACAGAGGTAAGAAAGAGAAGGCACCAGATATAAACTCTTCTTTCCGGATTTAAATGAGAAGGTAAGAGACGAAAAAGTAACAGACCACCCATCACCAGACTGAGAATAATCAAATATAAAAGAGGCAACTCTGCATTTTCACTATAAAACAACTTAATCACCCAGGAGATAAACAGAAGCCCCCACCATGAGGTAACCTCAAGAATTGATTCATACCTCAGATATCCTTTTTCCTTACGGGATATCCTTTTGCTTTTCATAAAAACTAATTTTTCCTCTGGCGATGCGGTTTACCAGACCTTCTTTTTCTCCAGCGTCGGGTTTTGAGTTTGCGGGGGATTCCCATTTTCTATTCTATTCCTCAATTATAATCGCCTCTACCGGACAATCCTCTTTTGCTTGACGACATGTTTCCTCTGCATTCTTAGGGACAGGGTTAGTTTTCACCTTGGCTTTATCACCCTCCATAAAAAAAACTTCCGGACAGGTCTGGGTACAGAGTTCACAACCAATACATAAATCAGGATTAATTTTGGCAATCATTTCCTTAACCTCCTCTTTACCATTTTATTCCATGTTTTTTTAAGAAAGCCTTATCTTTATTAGAGAGTTTTAAAACCGTCCCTTTTCTTTTCTCTAAATTTTCTTTTTGCAGACCCTCCCTGGCCATAACCATCAGAAGAACCTGTATCTCCAGACCTCTCTTTACTATTTTCTTCTTCAATTCTTTGAATTCTTTTGAAGTAAAAATAGTTTTTCGGAGAAGCCTTTCTAATCTCAGCAATCCATCGCTTAACTCTTTATCTTCCTTACTCTGCATGCTCATCCCCCCTTTCTTTTATTTTAAATAATTTATCAAAAAATTGAAAAGATGTCAATTATGGATAAATCTTTTTATATTCTCTCAAATAATCCTGAATAATCTCTCTGTGGTCAAAGGCAAAATCAATTTTTTCCAGTTCCTTAAGATTGAAAATTTTTACTTCCTGGGCATCGGTATCTGCCCGGGGATTTCCTTCGGCCTGGGCAATATAAACTGTAGAAACCGTATGAAAACGGGGATCGCGCTCTGGTGAAGAATAGGTATGAAATTGCTTAAGATTTTTGATTCCCAGTCCAGTCTCTTCCCTTGCTTCCCGTATCACCGCCTCTTCAAGACTCTCCCCATAATCTACAAAACCGCCGGGAAGCGCCCAGCCAAAAGGAGGATTCTTTCTCTTAATCAAGAGAATCCCTCC
>JAMWCM010000096.1 GCA_023818355.1 Candidatus Omnitrophota bacterium | reverse complement strand
GTTTATGAGGAAGCATCGCTGGAGGAATCACCAAACTATAAATTTCTCTCTCACGCAGGATGACATTAGGTTCTGTTTTTTTGATATCACAGGCAGAGACTTTTTCTTTAACCCGGATAATCTGCAAAGTAGCAACCTTCTTACCCTCCTTAATTAAGTCCACAATCATCCCTTCACTTAATCCATCCTTGCTTCCGGCATCAATGACCAGAAAATTGTGTTCTTTGTTTAGAGAAAGGATTTTTACCCCAAGGATATTCTCTTCAGTCGCCAAAGAAATCTTCCCAGACATTATAACTAAAAAAAACAAAAATAAATTCAAAGTTTTCTTTCTCATTTCACGAGGATTATACTAAAAATAGAGAACAATTTCAATAATAAAGCAAAAGTGGTTCTCTCTTTATGAATCTTTTAAGATTCAGTCTATTTAATGGCTCTAACTCTCTAAATTCTAATCCTGCACGGTAGCGTTCAGCGTAGGGAAGTTTCTCTATCCAGGCTACTCTCGCCGGAGCCCTCAGGAAATTGGAACCGGTCTTGAGATTGAAAGTTAGAATTAACTCTGTATTTTTGGGGACAAATTTTTCCAAGATTAGCCCTATCCCACCCTCGCTTATGTCTCTGGTTAGAGTATAATCTATCTTGGGTTCTCCCTTTGTCTGATAGGTGACTAGGGTGTTGAAATTTATGCGCGGATATTTTCTCCGCTCAGGGATAATTTCTCCAGCCACTTCATCCCATCCTTTTTCTGATTACTCTGTTGATTAACTCCCAGGGGATGTTTTCAACAATTATCCCTTCACCAATTTCTTTGAGAAGCACCATCCGTGTTTTTTCCCCCCGAAACTTCTTGTCATAGCCTATTGCACTTATTATCTCTTCGCTCCTCAAAGATTTTATCCTCCGGGGTAAACTGAGTTTAGTAAGGATGGCTTCTAATCTCTCCCAAACCCCTGAAGGAGTTATACCTAAGGCATTCCCAATATCAACCGCACAGAGCATCCCCAAGGAGATTGCTTCTCCATGACTGTATTTCCGGGAATATTCTGAAGCAGTTTCAATCCCGTGTCCAATGGTATGGCCAAAATTCAATATCATTCTTATTTTTTTCTTATCGTATTCATCTTTCTCTACAACCTCCGCTTTTATCTTACTACATTCAAAAACAAGATATTCCCAATCGTAATCTTTAAATTCTTTTTTTTCTAAGTATCCAAATAATTCTCTGTTTTTAATTGCCCCGTATTTTATAACCTCAGCCAATCCATTTCTCAATTCAGAAAAGGGTAGACTTTTTAAAGCAGAGATTTCTGAATATACCAAACGGGGTTGATAGAATGTTCCTAAAAGGTTTTTTCCACAAGGAAGGTCTATAGCCGTTTTTCCACCAATCGCTGAATCTACCTGGGCAAGCAGTGTAGTAGGAATCTGAATATAAGGTATCCCTCTTTTATAAACCGATGCCAGAAAACCGGTCAAGTCTCCCACTACCCCTCCTCCCAGAGCAATGAGAAATAATTCTCTTCCTCGGTCAAATTTAACAACCCTCTCCAATAAATTTGCCCATACTTCTAACGACTTTGACCTTTCGGAATCAGGAACTGTTTCCATATGCAAAGAAATATTTTCTCTCTTCACAACAGAGGAAATCGTTTTTCCTAAAAATTTTTTAATTCTTCGGTTGGTAATAATTAAGGCATCTTTTCCGAGGTTTAAGTTTTTAATCTCTTTACCCAAGTGAGCATAATTGTCATCGGTGATAATAATCTCATAACTTCTTTCTCCAAGACTAACCTTAATTTTATTCATTACCTCTCAATTATGTTTTTGTCTCTTTAGTTTCGGGAGCAGAGGCAGTCTCCGGAGCAGGGGCTTTTGTCTTTTCTTCAGCCTTCTCCTTCTTTATCTTTAACCTGATTCTTTTTACCTTGGGTAGTTTGAAGAGAGAATCAATGGTCTCCAGTTTACCCTGCTCCCTTAATAATTTTATCCGCTCAATCCTTTTTAAAACATTACGATGCCGAGTATCGGCACGGGAAAATTTCAAACTTGGGTGTTGACTCATAAATTCCTCCTTTTTAAGGGATGGTTCTTAGGTAACTGTTTCTGTATTTTTTCACTAATTCATATAATAATTCTCTGGCAATTTCTTGATTGGGATATTTCCCCAAACAGACCTGATAGAGATTTTTTGTATGGATAACAAAAGGTTTATATCCACTCCGCATTAATTCCTTTATGAGATTTACAGCCGATTCTTTATCCCGGTAAGAAGCAATCTGAATAGTATATCTTTTTTGCAAAGGAGGTTTTAAGAAAACTTCATTCATAATTGTTTCCGTGTTACCTTTTAGCAATTTAATGTGTTTACCGCGTTCCACTCCCAGACTGAAGATAACTACACAGATAAGCATAAAGACAATAAGGGAAAAAATTAGACCTTCGTAACTCAATCTAATACTCACAAACCCATAGGGGAAAAGTTTCTTAAGGGAAGGGTAATAATTTTTTCTCTTGGATTTTTGAATTTCTTCAGAAAATAAATCAATCTGTATCTCTTTCTTCATCATTCAAACCTAAATACTCTTCTATGCGCTTAAGGATATCTTCGTCCTGGGTATAAGCGTAACCGGTCGTAGTAGCTCCTCGATGCGCAATCAGTATGTTGTCTTTAACCAGTTCCTCAAGATATTTTCTTGCTATCCCCGATTTTAAGTTTAACCAGGTGGATATCCCGCGCACACTATCCACCGCTTGGGGATTTTCCCGAAAAAAGAGGATGATTTTCTTTTTAATGGGCGATTTTAATGCCTTGGCAATCTTATCCATCACTGTGACTTAATCACCTTCTTTCCTGTAATCTGCAAATTATATTCTTAATTCTCTCTTCTTTAACCAGTTTCAGAAATGCCTTTACTACTAAAGGGTCAAACTGTGTTCCGGATGATTTTTTTATCTCTCTCACTGCTTCCTCTATACTCATACTTTCTCCTCGGTAAGGTCTTTTACAGACCATGGCTTCAAAGGCATCGGCAAGGGAGATAATCCTTGCCCCCAGAGGAATTTCTCCTTTCCTGAGTCCCATCGGATAACCTTTCCCATCATAACGTTCGTGGTGATGCATAATTAAGGGGACCGCGGGTTTCATCGCTTCTATAGTCCCCACTATCTCTGCACTCTTAATCGGGTGTTCTTTAATCAGACTGTATTCCTTACCGGTGAGTTTAGATGGTTTCATCAGAATTTCGTCAGGGATACTGATTTTCCCCGCATCCAAAAGAAGAGCTGCATATTTTAAAGCTTCCATCTCCTCTTCAGACAATTTCAGCTCCTTACCAATTTCCAGAACAATCTCCACAAAGCCTATGGGATGGGTATAGGTATCGGGAAGTCTTATATCCAGCAAGGCAGCCAGGGAACGAATACTTCCCCAGATGATTCTCCCTCTTTCTTCATACAGTTGAGCATTTTTTATAGCCACCACCGCTTGTTCTCCTAAAACAGTGAGTATCTCTCTCTCAGCATGATTAAAAGAATCCCCTGTCAGTTTATTCTCTACTCTGATTGTTCCCACGACATCCTGATCAATCAGGGGCACACAGAGGATATCTTTCTGCAAGTATACCTTTGCATTGTTCAGTACCCATCTTTCATATTTAAGTTTCCGGGGGGATATTTTCTGGACTAACGCATCTTTATTATCTAAATCAATGTATGCTTTAGGAGAAATGGT
Source organism: Candidatus Omnitrophota bacterium (assembly GCA_023818355.1). GTDB lineage: Bacteria > Omnitrophota > Gorgyraeia > DTHP01 > DTHP01 > DTHP01. Next base: position 1,337 of record JAMWCM010000096.1, on the reverse strand, counting down.
CTTTTTAACCGGATCAACTAAACTAATTATACATTTTTTAGCACGGAGGACCTGTAAACAAAGACGGGCGATACGCGGTAAGAGTTCATCTAAGTTTAAAGTAGAGGCAATGAGCCGATGCACCGTATGCACCGTGGAAAGGGCAATGGCACGCGGTTTTACGGTTTCATAAATTTCTTTAAGTTCCTCTTCTTTTTTAATTTTATCCAAAATGAGTTTTAGAGAGTTTTCAAGACATTCTATTGCTAAAAGGGGAATATCTTTACGAAAATGGCAGATGTATAAATAAAATGAGGCTGTTTTTTCACTATTTAAAAATATAGGGAAGGAGAATATTCTAAAATTGTATGCACACCGGTTCAGCCTTCGGTTATCCTTTATCAATTTACTTAACTGAGAAAAACAACTTTTTTTTCTTAAATAAGGACAGGATGGTTGAGGAAAGAAAATAGTTCTCTTTTTAAGGTCTTTCCCTTTTATCCACCAGACCGAATTTTCTCCGGTCAGTTTATCAAAAAGTTGTTTTTCTTTTAAAAGATAGGGCTCATTCAACAAACGCTGGAGTAACTTATCTTTTTCCATCTTCTTAAAAATTTATAATTCAATACACCGATTATTTTAACAGGGTTATGCTTATTTTTCAAGCAAGAAAACTATACCTTCTCAAAGGGGTCAAATAATTTTTTATACTCTTCTAAGGCATAACGGTCGGTCATTCCAGCAATATAGTCACATACCACACGATGGGGGTCTTCGGAACTGAGGCGTTTTTTACTGGAGGGAGGAAGCTGTTCCAATCTTTTTATATAAACATTGAATAGTTCTTCAATAAATCTCCTCGCTTTATCCGCCATACGGACCACTCTATAATGATGATAGAGATTATGCATTAAATACGCCCTCATCGGTTGACGGAGGTATTCCATCTCTTTACTGAAGCGGATAACTCTCTGTTTTAATTTTCTTACATCTTCTACATTTTTTACATTCAGTTCCTTAAGCATCTTTTCTGAGTTTACAATCACATCCCTAACCTGCAAATCGATGATGGTTCTTATGGTCTGTATTCTCTCTAATTTCCCCTCCAGAGTGGGGTGTTTCTTTTTTACCAGATTGTTCGCTCTCTCCCATAACTCTATTTTCTGAATCTCTTTTATATCCAGAAGCTTTGAATTCAAACCATCATCTAAATCATGGTTATCGTAAGCTATCTCATCCGCAATATCTACCACCTGAGTCTCCAACAATGGAGGAAGTTCTGGTTCTAAATCTAAGAGGCTTATCCCCGCATAACTTAAGGGTATACCGGAGACATGTAAATTATCTCTATTTATATT
>JAMWCM010000006.1 GCA_023818355.1 Candidatus Omnitrophota bacterium | reverse complement strand
GATTTTAAGAAAACCCAAGAGAAGATTTTTAAACATCCTCTTCCGGAGGAATTAGCCTTAAGGTTATCCTGGGGAATGTAAATAAACCTATGAAAGGATTGAGTGAGATTAAGAAACACATTGAGGAACTGCGCGCAGAGATTCAGCACCACGATTATCTCTATTATGTTTTAAACCAGCCGGTAATTTCGGATAAAGAATACGATGACTTATATAGAGAGTTAAAAGAACTGGAAGAAAAATATCCTCAGTTTATTACCCCCGATTCTCCTACTCAGAGGGTGAGTGGGGAGGTTTTGAAAGAATTTAAGACCGTAAGACATAGGGTAAAGATGCTTTCTTTGGATAATACCTATAATTTTCAGGAACTGAGAGAATGGAATGAGAGAATATTTAAAAACTTGGGTAAAGAAAGGTTTGAATTTGTAGTGGAGTTAAAGATTGATGGTGTAAGTGCTTCCCTTAATTACGAAAATGGGCTTTTTGTCCTGGGAGCAACCCGGGGTGATGGTGAGATTGGAGAAGAGATTACTTTAAATCTCAAGACGATTCGTTCTGTTCCTTTGCGTCTCCGGGGGAAGGATATTCCTCCTCTCTTAGAAGTGCGCGGAGAGGTATATATGGAGAGAAGAGATTTTGAGGCTTTAAATAGAGAGAGAGAAAAAAATGGGGAAGCCCTTTTTGCTAATCCTCGCAATGCTGCCAGTGGTTCTTTAAAACTCCTTGACCCCTCCCTTACCGCTGAGCGCAGATTGAACTGTTTTATTCATTCCTTCGGGACAATGGAGGGAGGAAAAAAAATATCCACCCAGTGGGAATTCTTGAACTATGCACAGGAGATGGGTTTCCGGATAAATCCCGCCAACAGACTCTGTAAAGATATTGAGGAGGTCATTGCTTATTGTAATGAATGGCAGGAAAAGCGGGATAGTTTAAGTTACGATATTGATGGAATGGTAATTAAGATAAATTCTTTTCTGCAACAGGAGAGGCTGGGTTTTACTCTCAAGAGTCCGCGCTGGGCAGTGGCTTATAAATTCCCTGCACGACAGGCAACCACCGAGGTTTTAGCCATAAAGATGAATGTGGGAAGAACCGGGGTAATTACTCCTACCGCAGAACTGAAGCCGGTGGAATGTGGAGGGGTGATTATTAAAAATGCTACTCTACATAATTTTGATGAAATAAAGAGGTTAAACATTCGTGTAGGAGACCGGGTTTTGGTAGAAAGAGCAGGTGAGGTTATTCCCAAGATAGTCAAGGTTGTAGAGTCAAGAGGGAGAAGGGATGTGGAGATTCCTAAGAGCTGTCCGGTTTGTGGGGGAAAAGTAGTAAAAGAGAAAGAGACGGAGGTTGCCTATCGCTGTATTAATCCCTCCTGTCAAGCACAATTGGAGAGGCTAGTGCTACACTTTGCCTCTCGGGGAGCAATGGATATAGAGGGGCTGGGAGAGTCGGTAGCCGAACAATTGGTGGAGAGAAAAATGGTTAAGGATTTAGCGGATATATACTTCTTAAAAAAAGAAGACCTGCTTACCTTAGAACTCTTTGCCGATAAGAAGGCGGAGAATCTCTTAAAAGCCATTGCCGAAAGTAAGAAGCGTCCATTTGCTAAGTTCCTTTACGGGTTGGGGATTCGTCATGTTGGAGAGAAGGCAGCGATGGTTTTAGCAGAAAGATTTAAAGATATTGATAGTCTTATGCAGGCAAAGGAAGGAGCTTTAATGGAAATTTATGAAGTAGGGCCGGTAATGGCGGAGAGTATCTTCAACTTCTTCCGACAGAAATCAACTCAAGATTTAATTAAGAAATTCAAAAAAGCAGGTGTGAATTTAAAAGAAGAAGAAAAGAGATTAGGTCCCCAGCCCCTTAAAGGAAAGAAATTCGTTTTCACCGGGGAGCTTTCCGAATTTACCCGCAAGGAGGCAGAAGAATTAGTAAGAAATTTGGGAGGAGAAACTTCGTCTTCAGTTTCTAAATATATTGATTATGTAGTGGTGGGAGAAAATCCAGGTTCAAAGTATGCTAAGGCAAAGGATTTAGGGATAAAAATCATTGATGAAGATGAGTTTAAAAAATTAATTGGAGGGTTAAAGTGAAGAAAATAATCGTTTTTCTTTTAATTTTGGTCTTGACAGGATGTGCTTCTTTTAGGAAGAAATTTGTTAGAGAGAAAAAGAGGGAAGAACGTCCCCGTCCGGTAGTCTATTTTAAAGATTATAGTAATGATATTTCCTTTCACGATTTATATAAGAAACATTTTCTCTTCTGGAAATATTGGGAGATGGAGTTAATCAATGCCCTTGAAGAAGATAATCATAAAAAACAGTTATCCAGCATTCAGCAGGCAATTTCCCACTTAAAGAATTTAGAGTCTTACCTTGTATCTGAGAAGCAGAAGGAGCTCATTTCCTATCGGGAGACACTGGAAAATATTGAACCCAGAATTAAAAAGGGGATGGTTTCCAGATTGGAAAGAATGAGTTTGAAAAGGGAGATAGAAAAACATCTACGGATTTTAGAGAAAGAATTGATGTATCACAAAATGGAGAAGTTTATAAAGGGGTATTAGAGTAATGAGGATTGAAAAGATTGTGGTAGGAGAAATGGAAGCAAATTGTTATATTGTATACGCTGAGAATAACCGTCAAGCTTTAATCATCGATCCCGGTGATGAAGCGGAGAAAATAAAAAGATTTATAGAGAAAAGAAAGCTCAACTGTCTTTTTATTATCAATACCCATGGACATATTGACCATATTGGAGCGAATAATGAATTTGATTTTCCTATAATGATACATAAAGATGATGAAGGGTTTCTCTATGATCCCGCTTTGAACCTTTCGGCATACCTCGGCTTCCCCTTTTCTTCACGCAAGGCAGAAAGAATTTTAGATGATGGAGAAAATTTAGATTTATCGGGATTGAGTTTTAGGGTAATTCATACTCCGGGGCATACTCCAGGAAGTATCTGTTTAAAATTTAACAACTTTCTTTTCACAGGGGATACTCTTTTTTCTCAAGGCATAGGGCGCACAGATTTTCCTCTTTCCTCAGAAGAAAAATTGTTCAAGTCACTTAAGGAAAAAATATTTACCTTAGACCCAGAGATAGAGATATTCCCTGGACATGGCCCTAATTCAACCCTGAGTAGGGAGAAAGAAAACTTATTAATCTAAATATTCGGTTATGGAGGAGTGGAGGGAGCAATTTTTAAATTATCTCAATGTGGAACGAAACCTTTCCCCAAACACTTTATCTTCTTATGCCCGGGATTTAAAGATATTGCAAAATTATTTACTTAATAAAGGCATTAATTCTTGGGGGATGGTTTCCCGTAGAGAGATAGAAGATTTTTTGTTAGAAAGGAGAGAGAAGGGGATAAATCCCTCATCTCTTGCCCGGGAACTGGTGGCGATAAAGATGTTTTTTAGATTTCTTCTTCAGGAAGGTTTTATAAAAGAGGACCCCACCGCAGTCTTAGAAACACCACGCTTATGGAAGAAGCTTCCTCCCAGTCTTTCTATAGAGGAAGTAAAGAGATTCTTGGGTTCTGCACGCCCAAATAACGCGCTTGCTTTCAGAGATAGAGTTTGCCTAGAACTCCTTTATGCCACGGGGATGCGGGTTTCGGAATTAGCCATCTTAAAAATAGAGGATGTAAATTTGGAGGCAGGATTTGTGCGTTGCCATGGAAAAGGGGATAGAGAAAGGATTGTCCCTATAGGGAATACTGCGCTGAGGTATTTAAGAAACTATTTAACGGAAATAAGACCAAAATTGGTTAAAGAAAACAGCGGACAATTTATTTTCCTTTCCCGTTTAGGCAAAAGGATTTCTCGGCAGAGCATCTGGAAGATAATAAAAAAATATGCTTTAAAAGCAAACTTAGATAAGAAAGTCGGTCCCCATACTCTCCGGCATTCTTTTGCCACCCATCTCTTAGAGCGGGGTGCGGATTTGCGCGTGGTTCAGGAAATGCTTGGTCATGCTAATATTTCTACCACTCAGATTTATACCCATATTAATAAAGAGAGACTGAAGGAGGTCCATCGGAGGTTTCATCCCCGGCCTTAAGATATATTGTTAAATTGTTCGATGGTTAGATGGGAAATAAATCCCCAGATAAAGCGGTTAATTAAGATTATCGGTAAGCAATGCGCAGATTGGGGAATAAATGCTTATCTGGTGGGAGGTTCGGTAAGGGATTTGTTTTTAGGTAAATCTAACATTGATTTGGATATTGTCTTAGATAAAGATGTAGGAATCATTATTATCCATTTGGCAAAGATTTTCTCTGCCCGTTATGTTTATCATCCGCAGTTTAAAACTGCCAAACTTTTTTTAGAAAATATCTCCATAGATATGGCTACTGCCCGTGAAGAGATTTATTACTCCATAGGGAGTCTCCCCCAGGTGCGTATCTCTTCCGAGATTGAAAGAGACCTCTTCAGGCGTGATTTCACCATTAACGCTATGGCAATAAGGATTTCTAAAGGCGGACTTTCCGATTTGATTGACCCCTATAATGGATTGGAAGACTTGAGAAAGAGAAGAATCCGTGTCTTGCATAAAAAAAGTTTTTTAGACGACCCCACAAGAATAATTCGTGCTATACGCTTTTCAACGAGATTTGACTTTTCTCTTGAGGAAAATACGCTTATTTGGTTAAAGGAAGCAGTTTGCCGTGATGTCTTTTCTAGGATAAGTCCGGTGCGTCTGGGGAATGAAATCGTGAGATTGCTTCAGGAAAAAAATCCCCTCAAAGCGATTGAGCAACTCCGGCAGTTATGCAGTTTAAAAATTATTCATCCTCAGATTAGATTTAATAGAAAATGGAGAAAATATTTTCCACAGATACCCAGATGGAGTAGGGATTTTGGAAGAGAGACTTCGCAGAGTGTAGAGGAATGGCTTATTTATTTTATTTTTCTTACGGAGAAACTCAATAAAGAGGCTTTGCAGAGACTCTGTTTGAGTTATGAATTGGAAAAGCATAAGCGCCTTTTGGTTCTGCACGCCTTAAAATTGAGGAAGATAGAAAAGATTGGATTTTTACACTACAAAAACAGCGAACTTTTTAATTTATTGAAACCAATTTCCCCAGAGAGTATAATCTATTTAATTATTAGAGTTAAAGGTAAACTCCTGAAGAAAAAACTTTTTGAATTTCTGGTTAGATTTTTCAAGACCAGATTGTATACCGATGGAGAAAGGTTGAAAGAATTGGGTTTTTCTCCGGGACCAATTTTTAATAAAGTCTTAGAAACAATTTTCCTCGCGAAATTGGATGGTTTTGTATCTACAAAGAAGGAAGAGGAAAACCTTATAGAGAAAAAGTTTTTGTCTCGGCAATGACGGTCGGGATACTGGAGATAGTTATAAAGATTGAGACAAGTCATTCCCTGAAAGATAAGCGGATGGTATTAAAGGGTTTAAAAGACAGAGTAAGGGATAACTTTAATATCGCTATTTCCGAAACAGGGTATCAAGATAAATGGCAGACTTCCCGGTTATGTATAGTAACTGTAAATTCGGATAAAAAATATGTTAATTCCTTACTCTGTAAGGTGATAGAGTTTATTGAGAAATTTCCCACAATAGAGTTACTTGATTACCAGATGGAATTTATCTAAGTTATGAAACAGCGGGCACAGAAAGTAGCGCAGGTTTTTAAAAAAGAAGTTTCTCAGATTATACATCATGAATTACACGACCCCGGAATTGGATTTATTACTATTACCGGTGTAGAAATAACCGATGACCTCCGTTTTGCCAAGATATATTATAGTATTCTTGGCTCAGAGAAAGAGAAGGAGGAAACTGCCAAAGCCCTGAAAAGGAGCGAAGGTTTTATTCGGAAATTGCTTGGTCAGCGGGTGAGGCTAAGATTCGTTCCTGAGATTAGATTTGTTTCTGATTCTTCTGGCGAATACAGTATCCATATTCAGGAGATTTTAAATAAAATTGGGGGAGAAAAAGGAAATGTCGTCTCCGATAAATAAAGTTGTTGAAGAGATAGAAAAGGGGAGGATTTTTTTAATTACTTCACATATAAACTTAGAAGGCGATGCTCTGGGGAGTGAACTTTCCTTGGCTTATCTTTTAAAAATGCTGGGTAAGAATTCATTTGTCTATAATGCCAGTGCCTTACCCAATAATTATAAATTTTTGCCATTGCTTTATTTTTTAGATAAACCGAGATACAAGATAGATGATTTTGATACTGCGATAGTAGTTGATTGTTCTAACTTTGTGCGGATAGGTAAGATTAAGAATTTAATTACCTCCAAGAAGAGGATTATTAATGTTGACCATCATCCGGACAACAATTATTTTGGAACCGCAAATTTAGTAGACCCCACAGCATCGGCTACCGGAGAGATTGTATTCAGGTTGTTTAAAAGGATGGGGGTTCCTTTAAACAGGGATGTGGCATTATGTATCTATACCGCAATTGTCTCTGATACCGGAGGATTTCGTAATGAGAATACCACCGCAAGGACACACCGGATAGTTTCTCAGTTGCTTAATTACGATCTCAAACCCTCTCTGGTATTTGAAAACATTTATGAAATGTATTCTCCGGCACGCATGAGGTTGTTGGGATTGAGTCTTGAGAGTCTTAACATAGATAGAAAACGGGGGATTGCCTGGATGTCTGTCTCCCAGCGCCTCTTGAAAAACAGTGGAGCAAGTTTAGATGATGTTGATGGTTTCGTAGAGATTATGCGTTCCATAAAAGGGATAAAACTGGCGATTTTATTTCAGGAGATAGAAAAAAACCAAATAAAGGTAGGATTCCGTTCACGGGAAGGAGTGGATGCGGGAAATCTGGCACGGATATTTGGTGGAGGGGGGCATTTTGCAGCCAGTGGATGCATTCTGAAGGGGAATTTGGAAGAGATAGAGAAGAAGGTTCTGAATGAGATAAGGGGGAAAATTAAATAATGGATGGGATAATTTTGATAGATAAACCCAAAGGTTTTACTTCGCACGATGTAGTAGATTTTGTACGGAGGAGATTTGGGATTAAGAAAGTAGGACATGGGGGAACCCTTGATCCCGAAGCAACCGGGGTATTGGTTATTCTTCTGGGAAAAGCTACGAGGATATTTTCTTATATTGTAGAGATGGATAAGGAATACCGGGGGAGTTTCTATCTTGGTAAAGCCACAGATACGGGAGATGGGATGGGTAAAGTAATTTATGAGGAGAAAGATGGTGATAAACTTAGAAATTTTAAAAGGGAAGACATAGAAAAGGTATTCCATTCCCTTACCGGAGAGGTTTATTTGACCCCTCCGATGTTTTCTGCATTGCACTACCAGGGGAAAAGACTCTATGAGTTAGCGCGGGAAGGCAAGTTTATAGAGCGGAAACCACGTCTGGCAAAAATTTATTTCTTAAAATTGATTAATTTTTCTCCTCCACTGGTTGATTTTCATATTTCCTGCTCGCGAGGAACATACATCAGAAGCCTCTGTGAGAAGATTGAAGAGCAGTTGGGCATCCCCCTCTATCTTTATTCTCTCAGACGCCTGCGGTGTGGTAATTTTCTCTTAGAGGACGCCGTGGACCTGGATACCCTTAGAGAAATCGGTTCTTTAGAAAATTTAGTCATTCCCTTAGAAAAGATATGCGGTGAAGGTTTTTCATGGTCTAAACAATTTAGATAGAATACCCCGCAGGACAATCTGCACCATCGGTGTATTTGATGGAGTTCATTGTGGGCATCGGTTTATTTTACAGAGGTTAATAAATCGGGCAAAGCGCGAAAAAAGTTCTTCTTTGGTAATTACCTTTCATCCCCACCCTTATAAGTTAGTCCGGCCGGAATGCAGCCCTCCACTCTTGATTTCTTTAAGACATCGTCTTTTTCTTATGGAAAGAATGGGCATAGATTTTTGTTTAGTTATTCCCTTCAATAAAAAATTTGCGCATCTCTCTCCCTTATTCTTTGTAAAAAATATTTTATTTAAACATTTGAAGATAAAAGCATTATATCTGGGAGATAATTTCCGTTTTGGTTTTAGACAGGAAGGGGATATCCAATTGCTTAAAGAGTTAAGTAAGAAATTTGATTTTTGTCTAAACATCATTTCTCCACTCAAGTATAGAAAGCGGATCATCAGTAGTAGCTGGATAAGAAGAGAGGTTTGTGCTGGCAATTTAGAGTTGGTTTCGCATCTTTTGGGTCATCCTTATTCTATATATGGAAAAGTTATCAAAGGGGAAGGCAGAGGAAAGGTCCTTGGCTTTCCCACGGCCAATCTGGATATTGAACAGGAAGCAATTCCCCCTTCGGGGGTTTACTTAGTTAAGGTATATTTAGATAAAAAAATTTATCCCGCTCTTCTTTACATCGGAACCAAACCTACCTTTTCTAAAAGAGGTTTCCTCAGTGTGGAAGTCTATTTACTCAATTTTAGGGGTAAACTCTACGGGAGATACTTAGAGGTGGAATTTATTAAGAGATTGCGTGCGGAGAGAAGATTTAAGAAAATCTCTGCACTTATTTCCGCAATGAAACAAGACGAATTATCTGCCCGCCAATTCTTCTCTTGAACCCTTTCTTCAACATATCTTCCAAGGATATAAAAATTTTTATTTTTTTCTTGACAAGTATGTAAATAGTGGTATACTCTACACATATAGTGGTTTAAAGTGGAGTAAAGTGGAATATGTTTTACGGAGAGTATGCGCATATTATTGACCGTAAAGGGAGAATAATCTTACCCGCTAAATTTCGTCAAATAGTTAAGGAGAAAGGGATAAAAAAATTTTATCTTACGCGGGGCTTGGATAAGTGTTTATTCCTCTTTACCGAGGAAGAATGGCGTATACAGGAAGAAAAATTTAAAAGTCGTTCCTTTACTCATCCCGACGCACGCAGATTTAATCGTCTCTATTTTTCCGGAGCACAGGAGGTAATTCCTGACGCTCAGGGCAGAATCCTTATTCCTCAGTATCTGAAAGCATTTGCGGAACTGAAGAAAGAGATTGTAATTATCGGGGTTTCTAACCGCATAGAAATTTGGAGTAAACTGCTATGGAAGGAATTTTACGAAAATTCTCGTCCCTATTTCGAGGAAACAGCCGAGAGAATTCTGGAACAATAGCCGAAATTGAACGGGAAGAAAATTGCTTTCTGAATATGGGGGAAACAGATATTGCGGGAGAGGATTTTTACCATCACCCTGTTCTGTTAAAAGAGGTGACCGAGAATCTTGGACTCTCTCCAGGAAAAATAATTGTTGATTGTACCGTAGGAGGAGGAGGACATGCGGAAGTAATTCTGGAGAGAATTCTACCGGACGGTTTTCTTCTGGGTATAGATTTAGATAAAAGTATAATTCCTCTGGCTGGGGAAAGATTAAACAAATATGGGGAGGGTTTTAAATTAGTCCAGGGCAATTTTAGGGATATAAAAGCAATAATGAGTGATATGGGGATAAAAATGGCTGATGGTTTTCTGCTTGACTTAGGGGTTTCTTCATATCAGCTCAACGACCCCACACGTGGATTTAGTTTTCGTTTAAATTCTCCTCTGGATATGCGGATGGATAAGGAACAAAAACTTAAGGCTTTTGATTTAGTCAATCATATGGATGAGGAGACTTTAACCCGGATTTTGGAAAATAATGCTCAGGAGCGATTTGCCAAGAGAATAGCCTCTGCAATTGTTATGGCCAGAAGAAAGAAAAATATAGAGACCACTACCGAACTGGTAGAAATTATCCTGAAGGCAATTCCCCGAAAGTTCCATCATTCACATATTCATCCGGCCACCCGCACTTTTCAAGCTCTGCGTATAGCCGTGAATAGCGAATTAGATAATCTTACTCACTTTCTGGATGATTTTTTTGCTTTGCTCTCTTTAGGAGGGAGAATTGCTGTTATCTCTTTTCATTCTTTGGAAGACCGTCTTGTAAAGAATAAATTTCACCAATTAGTTAAGGAAGGGAAATTTAGATTATTGAACCAAAAACCCATTAGACCAACTCCAGAGGAGATAGCCGAGAATCCCCGTTCACGGAGTGCCAAGTTACGCATAGGAGAAAGAATAAAATGAAAGTCACAAAATTTCTCTCTTTTGTTTTTATCTTTACCTCTCTTACTCTTATATATGTCTGGCAGAATATTCATCAGATAGAATTGAGCTATCAAATTTTGGAAAGGGAGAAGGTAATCGCTAAACTCCAGGATCAAAATCGGATTTTGGAATACAATGTTGCACAATTGAAATCTCCTGCTTATCTGGAAAGAAAAATTCTGGCAAAACACATGGGTTTGAAATATACCCAACCTACAGTGATGATTTCTCGCTCCGAGAAAGAAAAGCAGAATTATTTAAATTATACGAGGAAATTTTTTCTCTGGCAGAAAATCAATAGTTTAATTTCTAAGTTATTTAGTCTCAGGTCGGAAGCAGAGGCAAAACCTTAATTTAACCTATCTGTTTTTATTTATAAAATTCATTTTAGGGTGATAGATTATCAGAGAAAAAAATATATTTACCTATCCTACTTTTTTATTCTTACGGGTCTTTTTGTTCTCGCTCTCCGTTTAATTTATCTCCAAGTTATCCGCAGTCCACGGCTTACGAAATTTGCCCAGGGTCAGCATTTGCTGCGTATCCCCTTAGAGGCGGAAAGGGGAAATATCTTTGACCGCAATATGAAACCACTTGCTCTCAATCTTCCCACCGTTTCCGTATTTGCTAACCCCAAGGAAATAAGCGACCCCTACGCTACTGCCGAGGCACTTTCTCGTATTTTCAATTTAGATAAAAATATATTCCTTGAGAAATTTGCTCAACAGGATAAATATTTTGTCTGGATATCTCGGCATATAAAAGGAGAGGCTGTTAAATCCTTAGAAAAGTTATCTCTGAAAGGAATTTATTCAATCAAAGAGAACAAGCGCTACTATCCCCAACTAAACAGCGGTTCCACAGTTATAGGTTTCTGCGATATAGATAATAAGGGGATAGAAGGGATAGAACTGTATTATGATGAAAAACTTCGGGGAAAAGCAGGATACTTAGTTTCTCAGAGAGATGCCAAACGGAGGAGGCTCTTTTCCTTAAACTACGATTATCTTTCCCCTGTAAATGGTTATGATTTAATTCTCACCATAGATTCGGTAATTCAATATATTGCTGAGCGAGAGCTGGAAAAAGCAGTTAAGGCTACCGGTGCTTTGGGTGGTTCGGTGGTGATAGTTTCTCCTTTCAGTGGAGAAATATTGGCGATGGCAAATTATCCCAATTTTAACCCTAACAACCCGGGAATCTTTGATAGAAATAATTTCCGCAATCGGGCGATTACCGATATGTTTGAGCCCGGTTCTTCTTTTAAGATAATCACTGCTTCTGCAGCCATAGAAGAAGGGATAACCCATTTAAAAGAAAGATTTTTTTGCGAGAACGGTGCTTATAATATGAAAACCCATATCCTCCATGACCATCAACCCCACGGTTGGTTGACTTTTGCCGAGGTAATTGGTTATTCCAGTAATATCGGTACAGTAAAAGTGGCTCAGAAACTCGGATTAGAACGGCTTTATGCATATCTTTATGCTTTTGGAATCGGTAAAAAGACCGGGATAGACCTTCCCGGAGAAGTGGAGGGATTTATAAGACCATTAAATAAATTGTCTAAGACTTCCATAGGAGCAATTCCTATTGGTCAGGAGGTGATGGTTACCGCGCTCCAATTAACGCTGGCGATGTGTGTGATTGCCAATGGTGGCTATCTTATGAAACCCTATGTAGTGAGAGAAATCAGAGATAGTAAAGGAGTCCCTCTCCAAATATACTCTTCTCAGGAAATGAAGAGGGTAATATCTCCCTCCACCGCTGAGGCAATGACCCAGATATTGAGAGGAGTGGTGGAATATGGAACAGGTAAAATGGCAAATTTGAAAGAGTACCTCTCAGCGGGAAAAACCGGAACCGCTCAGAAGGTAGAAAATGGAGTGTATTCACATCGCAAGTTTGTTTCTTCTTTTATAGGCTTTGTTCCGATAGAAAAACCTCGCTTGGTTATAGGAATAGTATTGGATGAACCCTATCCCTATTATGGAGGAGTGGTGTGTGCTCCTGTTTTTAAAAATATCGCCACCGAATCCTTGAAATACCTTGATTCTCTATCTTGGGATTGGAAACTTGTTAAGGATAATTAGAAATGAGAAGAGAGAAATGAGGTTAAAAGAGATTTTGAAAGGAATAGATATCGGTTTTTCTTTTAGAGATGTGGAGGTTATAGGAGTTACTGACCATTCTAAACAGTGTAAACTGGGCTTTCTCTTTGTAGCAATACAGGGGAATTCCTACGATGGAAACTACTTCATTGAGGAAGCCATAGAGCGGGGAGCAAGGGTAATTATTTATAATCATTCTTTTCCTTTAAAGGAGAATCTACAGAGGAGAAAGGGAGTTATATTTATAGGGGTAAAAGATACCAGGCATATTTTGGCTAAGTTAGCCGCAAATTTCTATAAACATCCTTCCACTAAACTCAAGGTTATCGGGGTTACGGGTACGAATGGCAAAACTACCACCACCTATCTTATAGAAAGTATTTTAAAAACCGCTGGATTTAAAACGGGTTTAATCGGAACGATTAACTACCGCTTTGGAGAAAGAGTAATTCCTGCCTTAAATACTACACCGGGAGCAGTTCAATTACAGGAATTACTTTTCTCTATGCAGAGAGAAATGATTGATTATACGGTAATGGAGGTTTCTTCTCATAGTTTAGAACAGGGAAGGGTTGATGAGATTGATTTTCACGCAGGTATTTTCACCAATCTCGGTATGGATCACTTAGATTATCATAAAACATTGGAGAATTATTTTAATGCCAAGGCAAAACTCTTTACAAAACTCAATTCTTCTTCTTGGGCAGTGGTAAATATAGATGACCAATGGGGTAAAGAAATGCTTATCCGCACTTCTGCAAAAACAGTTACCTATGGAATCAATAAACCTGCGGATGTAGAGGCAAGGAGAATTCATTTGCATTGCGAAGGAAGTCAATTCCTGGTGAATACTCCCTACGGCGAAATAGAAATTGTGACCCCTTTATTAGGCATACATAATATCTACAATATTCTGGCGAGTATCTCTCTGGGGATAGCCGAGAAAATTCCCTTAGAGATAATAAAATCAGGGATAGAGAATATCTCCTGTGTAAGAGGAAGATTGGAGCCAGTTGATGCGGGACAGCCATTTAAAGTTTTTGTAGATTATGCCCATACCGATTCCGCCTTAAAAAATGTAATTTCTTCCCTCAAAGTTCTTTTTCGGGGAAGAATCATTGTTGTCTTCGGATGCGGTGGAGATAGATGTAGAGAAAAGAGGCCATTAATGGGGAAGATAGCTTCTGAGTTAGCAGATTATGTAATCCTTACTACAGACAATCCGCGTTCTGAAGAACCGGAGGCAATTATTAGAACTATAGAAAAAGGTTTCTTGCGAGGATTTGACCGCTATCAGGTTATTTTAGACCGTTATGCGGCAATAAAAGAGGCGCTTTCTATGGCCGGGGAAGATGATGTTGTGCTTATTGCCGGCAAAGGCCACGAACCATATCAGATATTTAAAAATGTTACCGTTCCTTTTGACGACCGAATTGTAGTGAGAGAAATTCTTTTGGAAAACAATTTTTCTAAATGTAGAAAATAATTATGGCGGAATTTAGTGGAGAAGAGATTCTAAGAATTACCCAAGGAAGATTTCTACAGGGTAATTTAAAGACAATTTTCCAGGGAGTTTCTACTGACTCCCGTTCCCTTAAAGAGGGAAATATTTTCATTGCTCTAAAGGGAAAGAATTTTGATGGCCATGATTTTATAGATGAGGCTTTAGCTAAGGGAGCTAAGGGAGCAGTTGTGGAGAGATGTTTCCGAAAAGAAGGGGACCCCAATTTTTGCATTTTTCAGGTAGCGGATAATCTTTTAGCCCTCAGGGAGATTGCTTCTTACCATCGGCAGAGATTTAATTTACCTGTGGTTGCAGTAACGGGAAGCAGTGGAAAAACCACGGTCAAGGAATTGGTTTATCATCTCCTTTCACCATTCTTTACGATTTTAAAGTCTCCCCATAACTATAATAATGAAATTGGTTTAGCCCTTACCCTTTTAGAGATGAATTCATCTCATGAAATAGCGGTTTTTGAGTTAGGGATAAATCATCAGGGGGAAATGGAAATTTTAAGAGATATGGTAAAACCTGAATTGGCTATATTTACCAATATCGGAAAAACACATTTGGAATTCTTGGGAAATCCCCAGGGAGTCCTGAAAGAAAAAATAACCCTAGTGAAAAATTTTAATAAAAAAAATACTGTGGTTTTCAATGTTGACGACCCTCTTTTAAGAAAATGGTTTCTTAGAGAAGGGAAGAGGTTGTCGCTGATTAGTTATGGCATAGAGAATGAAGCGGATTTCCGGGCGGAGTTCTTGACACTTTCCGATAGGGAGATAAGGTTTAAAGTAAAAGGGGTGAATTTTTCCTTGCCTCTTGTAGGTAAGCATAACATTTATAATGTTCTGGCAGCAATAAGTACGGGAAGTGTTTTTGATATTCCCATAGAAGAGATGGCTTTGAGTTTGAGAGATTTTCATCCCCCAAAGATGCGGATGAATGTCTTGCACATTAGAAGAGAGGGGAAGGAGATTATCATTATTGATGACACATATAATGCTAATCCCAATTCGGTCATTTCTGCAGTTGAGGCTCTTTCTTATTTTAAGGCTCGGGGAAGAAAAATTTTAATTCTGGCAGATATGTTGGAGTTAGGCGATTACTCCGAAGATTGCCATCGGGAGATAGGCCTATTTCTGCGTGATCAGGAGATAGACATGCTCTTAACTTTCGGTAAATATACCCGGGTAGTCGGTAGGATGGTTATCTCTTCAAAAAATATAAAAGAAGTTAGACATTTTTCTTCCCATTCAGAAATTGTAGAATTTCTTAAAGAGGATATAAGAAATGGGGATGTCCTTTTAGTTAAGGGCTCACGGGGAATGCAGATGGAAAATGTTGTTCAAGAGATACTAACCGAAGAAAAGGTTAGCGTAATTTAAAATGTTTTATTACTTCCATTTTTTGCGTTCAATTTATTCATGGCTGAACATATTTCGTTACATCACCGTGCGGGCGGCGCTGGGAAGTATTACTGCTTTTTTTATCAGTATGCTTATCACTTATAGATTGATCTCCTTTCTGAAGAGGCATAAGATAAAAGAGCCTTTACGGGAAGAGAAAGATTTTATCCTCCACAATAATTTTAAACATAAAGAAGGAACCCCCGGGATGGGAGGGATAGCAATAATTTTGGCAATAGTTTTAAGCACCTTACTTTGGGCAGATATTTTCAATCCTTATATTCGCTTGTGTCTATTTTCTATTATCTACTTAGGATTAGTGGGATTCTGGGATGATTATTTAAAATTCATCAGAGGAAATTCCCAGGGATTGAAACCAAGATGGAAATTTCTGGCGCAGATCTTCTTAGGTTTATTGGTGGGAATAATCTTTTACTTTGATCCGGTTATTGACCATCATTTAGAATTCCCTTTTTTAAAGGGTTTTTTTTTAAATCTCGGTATTTTTTATATTATTTTTTCTACACTGGTTATTGTTGGTTCATCTAACGCCGTTAATCTTACCGATGGCCTTGATGGATTGGCTATGGGTTCCCTTATAATGGTGGGATTGGCTTATACGGGGATGTGTTATATTTCCGGTAACTATCGTTTAAGCCATTATCTTATAGTCTCCCATATTCCCCTTGCCGGTGAGCTCACAGTTTTTATGGCTTGTTTCGTAGGGGCAGGTTTAGGTTTTCTTTGGCATAATTGTTATCCTGCTTCTATATTTATGGGAGATACGGGGGCGCTTTCCTTAGGAGGGATTATCGGGATAGTCGCCTTACTGGTAAAGAAAGAAATTTTGTTAATTCTTGTCGGGGGTATATTTGTGACAGAAGCGGTTTCGGTTATTCTCCAGATTGTTTCCTTTCGCTGGCGGAAAAAGAGGATTTTTCTTATGGCACCCTTGCATCATCACTTTCAACTTAAAGGTTTAGCGGAGCCAAAGATAATTGTCCGTTTTTGGATTATTGCGGGTATTTTGGCGCTTTTGAGTCTGACCACTTTTAAAATTCGTTAAGTTATGGATTTTAAGAATAAAAAGGTTTTAGTTTTGGGATTAGGGAAGAGTGGACTTTCTTCAGCGAAAGTTCTGAAGAGGTTAGGTTCTGAGGTTTGGGTAAGTGAAATAAAGGATACCCCTTTTTTTAGAGACCTGGCTTTAAAATTGCAAATAGAAGGGATAAAAGTGGAGTTAGGGAGGCATTCGGAAGAGTTTATGAAAGGGAAAGATTTAATCGTGATTAGTCCCGGTGTCCCCTCGGATCTATTTTTGGTGAAAAAGGAAAAAGAAAGAGGGGTTCCGGTGATTAGTGAAATAGAGTTAGGTTACCTCCTTTCCTCATCGCCCATTATTGCGATAACCGGGACAAACGGAAAATCCACAGTAACCACCCTCATCGGAAAGGTTTTAGAAAAAGCAGGCCTCTCCAATGTTGTTTGTGGAAACATTGGCAACCCCTTTACCGGAGAATTAGAAAGATTAAACTCACAAGATTATGTTATACTGGAGGTTAGTTCATTCCAGTTAGAAAATATTGTTTCCTTCAAGCCATATATTGCTATTATTTTAAACATTACTCCCGATCATCTTGACCGTTATCATTCCTTTGAAGAATATGTGGCTACAAAAGAAAGAATTTTTCTCAATCAGAATTCAGATGACTATTTAGTCCTTAACTATGGGGATACAGTGGTTAGGGATTTTTCTAAGAAAGCAAAATCTAAGGTGGTATTCTTTAACGAAGAGAAAGAAAAGTCTGAGTTTACCGAAAACCAAATGGTGGTGCTTAAAGTATGCGCCATTTTGGGTATACCGGAGGAAATAGTTTTTTCCATATTTCAGAGCTTTCCCGGGCTTCCACACCGTTGTGAATTCGTAGCGGAAATTGATGGGGTCAAATTCATTAATGACTCAAAAGCCACAAATATCCATTCCACACATTACAGTTTAAGTTCTTTTGGAGAGAAGGTTATTCTCATTGCCGGAGGAAGGGATAAGGGACAAGATTTTACCCCCATTTTGGAGTGGCTTAAGGAGAGGGTGAAATATTTACTGCTCATTGGAGAAGGAGCAGAGAAGATAGGAAAGGCGGTAGGAGACTCTATCCCTAAAGAAAGATGCAAACATTTGGAAGAAGCGGTTGAATATGCCTACGCTATTGCTCAGAGAGGTGATGTTGTGTTACTTTCTCCAATGTGTGCCAGTTTTGATATGTTTGAGAATTATGAACAACGGGGAGAAGTTTTTAAAAAAGCGGTTATGAATCTGAAAAAGGCAGTATGCGTGAAATAAGAAGGAGAATTTTTTTTGTCAGCGTTATTTTGATTGCTTTAGGTATAGTGATGATTTATTCTGCCTCAGGAATATTTGCTTATGAGCGCTTTAGAGATAGTGCCTATTATCTTAAAAGACATATTTTCTATCTTTTCTTGGGAATCCTTATTTTTTATTTTATCCTGCAATGGGATTATCGCCGTTTGAGGAGATA
Source organism: Candidatus Omnitrophota bacterium (assembly GCA_023818355.1). Taxonomy (GTDB): domain Bacteria; phylum Omnitrophota; class Gorgyraeia; order DTHP01; family DTHP01; genus DTHP01. The sequence goes on along the minus strand of JAMWCM010000006.1, from coordinate 7,171 downwards.
TAGCAAATTCTTGGTGCTTATTTCTCTATTTCTGTTGGTCATTGTACTTATTCCCGGTATAGGGCAAACCATAGGAGGAGCGCGGAGATGGTTTAAGTTCGGGATGTTTAGTTTTCAACCTTCAGAATTAGCCAAGTTTTCTTTTCTTGTATATACTGCTGATTTTTTTGTGCGCAAAAAAAATATGATAAAAAATAATCCCTTCAGTCTCATCCCCTTAATAATTATCAGCCTTTTTATGGTGGGATTGATTTTAGTTCAGCCCGATATGGGAACGGCCTTTCTCTTGGGACTTCTCTTTCTTATCTCGTTGCTTATCTTTGAGGGGAGATTGAAATATATTCTCAGTTTACTTTTTCTCTCCCTGCCTCTTATAGGAATAATAATATTTCGTGCTCCCTATCGGAGAGAGAGGATTCTTGCTTTTTTGGACCCCTGGGCTGATCCCCAAGGAAGGGGCTTTCAGATAATTCAGTCTTTGATTGCTTTTGGCTCAGGAGGATTATGGGGTAAAGGGCTGGGTCAGAGCAGACAGAAACTTTTATATCTTCCCGCCGCCCATACAGATTTTATCTTTTCTATCTTGGGAGAGGAGTTAGGACTTTTGGGAACGCTTTCGGTAATTATTCTTTTCGGTATTTTTTTCTGGGAAGTTTTCAAAATACCCTTTAAGATAACCGATGAATTTGGACAGTGGTTGAGTTTGGGGATTTTATTTATCTTAGCGATTGAGGTTCTGGTAAATATAGGAGTAACCCTGGGAATTTTACCTACCAAGGGCTTACCATTGCCATTTATCAGTTATGGTGGTTCAGCACTTATTTTTAATTTAGCCTATGTGGGTTTACTTTTGAATATCGCTAAGGAGAGGAAATGATAAGGATGCTCATTGTAGCGGGAGGAAGTGGAGGCCATATTTTCCCTGCCTTTGCCTTAACCGAGGAGATGGAGAAAAGGAGAGATTCTCTGAAAATTATGTTGGTAATTTCGGGGAGACCCGCGGAGATAAAGATAATTGAGTATATGAAAAAGAAAATAAGAAACCTCAAGATTTATATTGTCCCCGTTTTCCCTCTCCGTGAAGGGGAGGGAGTTTTTCACTGGTCTGTTTTTTTATTTCGTTTTATAAGGTGGAGTATTTACTCATTTTTGCTTACCTTACTTTTTCGTCCCTGTATAGTGGTAGGATTTGGGGGGATTCTCTCTTTGCCATTGATTCTATCTGCATCTTTATTAAGAATTCCCACTTTAATCCATGAACAGAATGTTTATCCTGGGAAAGCAAATCTTCTACTTGCTCACTTTGCCCAGAAGGTTGCCCTGAGTTTTGAGGATTCTAAGCATTATTTTAAAAATAAGAGTAAACTCATTGTTACCGGAAACCCTCTGCGTCCTGACCTGAAGGTCATAGAAAGAGAAGAAGCGCTAAGGAGACTAGGGCTTGAGCCTTCCTTTTTCACATTGCTTATCTTGGGAGGCAGTCAGGGAGCGACCAGTATCAATCGTTATTTTGTAAATTTATGGAAAAATTTTAAGCAGGAGGATTTGGGATTTCAGGTTATTCATATTACCGGTTTAAAAGATTGGCACTGGGTATCAGAAAAATACAGAGAAATAAATATAACCGCAAAACTTTTCTCTTTCTATGAAGAGATGGAAGTTATCTATAGTGCATCCGATTTAGTAATCGGCCGTGCAGGCGCCGCTACCCTCAATGAAATATCCTTTTTTGCCAAACCTGCAATTATCATCCCTTATCCTTATGCAGAACAACATCAATTGCATAATGCCCTCTATTATCTAAAGAAAGGGGGTATCCTTCTCTTAGAAGAAAAGGATTTAGCTCAAGATAAGACCCGGGATTTTATTTATAAAATAATAAAAGATAGAGAGAAACAAGGTTTATTGAGTAGAGAGATAAAGAAAATAAATAATCCCTTTGCCACCAAGTTATTGGCTGATGTGGTAGAGGGGATTTTGTTTTTAAACTAAGGTTATGTTGAAGTTAAATCAATTTAAGAAAATTCACTTCGTAGGGATTGGGGGAATTGGGATGAGTGGTCTGGCAAGGATTTTTAAGGAATTGGGCTACGAAGTGACGGGTTCGGATAAAATAGAAAATTACTGCACGCACAAACTCCAAGAAATGGGGGTTAAGGTATATCTGGGACATCGGGAGAGTAACATAGATAGGGATACGGAAATTGTAGTTTATTCCTCGTCTATAAGTTGGGATAACCCTGAGTTATTAGAAGCGAGAGAGAAGAAAATCCCCATTTTACACCGGGCAGATGTGTTAGCATTTCTTATGCAGTCAAGGATAGGGATTGCCGTAGCGGGTGCCCATGGCAAGACTACAATTACTGCCATGACCGCCCATCTCCTTTCTCAAGCCGATTTTACCCCTACCGTAGTTATCGGAGGTGTGGTCAATCAATACAATACAAATGCCTGGTTAGGTAAAGGTAATTTTATGGTGGCTGAAGCCGATGAGAGTGATGGCTCGTTTATAAAACTTTCTCCATTCTATACCATCATCACTAACATTGATTTTGAGCATCTTGATTATTATAAGAATATAGAAAAAATTGTTTCCGCCTATCAGCGCTTTGTAGAAAAGACAAGGGAGACAGGTTGTGTATTCTTCTGTTACGATGACCCTTACCTTAAGAAAATTATTCCGGGATTACCTCTGCGTTCTGTAAGTTATGGACTTAATCCTCTATCCGATGTATATCCGCAGGATATTGTTCTCAAGGAAAATCAAGCAGAGTTTGAATGTGTTTACTTTGGTAAGAATATGGGTAAATTTAGATTACAGATTCCTGGTAAGCATAATGTTTTAAATGCACAGGTAGCGATTGCCTTAGCCAGAGAATTGAATATAGATTGGGAGAAAATAAGACAGGTTTTATTTACCTATCCGGGAACAATCCGCAGGTTCCAGATAAGAAAATTTGAACCGGTAATGGTTGTTGACGATTATGCTCATCATCCCAGTGAGATAAAGGCGACTTTGGAGGCAGCTTCCACATTTAAAAAGAAGCGCATCATCGCTGTATTTCAGCCACATCGTTATTCCCGTATTTACTATCTTAAAGAAAAATTTGCCGAGGCTTTTACACTTGCCGATAAATTATTAATTACGGAAATCTATTCTGCCGATGAAAAACCCATTACCGGAGTAAATGGTTGTATGCTTTATGAAGAGATAGTGAGGAAAATAGGAAATGTTAAGGAGGTTTTATTTTTAAGAAAAGAAAAAATAATTTCCCATCTGTTGGATATAATTAAGAAAGATGATCTTATTCTTATGTTGGGTGCAGGCGATATTACTAAAGTTACTGATGAATTGGTGATGAGGATTTAAGATAGATGTTAGTTAAAACCGCATTAGATTTGACTAAGGGAATAAAAGATTTAAAAATAGAGGGGAAAATTGTAGAAGGGAAAGAGTTAAAGGACTATTCTACTCTAAGGATAGGCGGACAGGCAGAAGTTTTTGTTGAGCCGTTTTCCTGGAAAGATATAGAAAAAGTAACCATTTTTACCCAGAAGAATAAAATCCCGCTCCTTATTTTGGGTGGAGGGAGTAAAGTTCTTTTTTCTGATGAAATGTTTAAAGGGGTTGTGTTGTATCTCAATAATTCTTTTTTTAAAAAAATAGAATTAGGAGAAGATTTTGTAAAAGTTAGCTGTGGGGTAACCATAAACGAACTTTTGAACTGGATGGTAGAAAATTCCTTAGGAGGATGGGAATTCTTAGCCGGAATTCCTGGAACCTTGGGAGGGACGCTATGTTTAAATAGCGGTGTAAGAGACTGTCTCGGAGGAGAGGGATATATTGAGATAGGTGATTTTGTGAAAGAGGTAACAGTACTGGATAAATCCGGTAATATTTTAAAACTGAATAGAGATAATTTGATTTTTGAATATCGTAAGAGTAACCTCTCTGATTTTATCATCCTGGAAGCAAAATTAATAAAAAAAGAAAGAAAGAGCCGGCAACAAATTAGGGAGAGAATATCTAAATTTATTAATTACCGGAGAGAGACCCAGGAATTAAGATTTCCCAGTGCAGGATGTGTATTTAAGAACCCTTTCTCCAATAGGAGTAGCGGAGAACTTATTGAACTTTCGGGTCTGAAAGGTAAATGTATTGGAGACATAGCGATTTCTGAGAAACATGCTAACTTCTTTATCAATTTAGGTAAAGGCACGGCAGGTGATTTTCTTTCCCTTATGGAGTATGTGCAGAAAAAGGTTAAATTTGACCATGGGATATGGCTTGAGCCAGAGATAAAAATAATAAGAAATTCGTTAATGCTCTAATGGAATGTACAAGTTGGAAGAATTTTAAGATCGGAATCTTTATGGGGGGTCCTTCGGTTGAACATGAGATTTCTTTGAAATCAGGGAAGGCGGTTTATACTGCCTTAAAGGAATTGGGATTAAAGGTTATTCCCGTAATTCTGCCTAAAGACTTTGATACCTTGGCAGATAAGTTAGAGTATTTATTTAGAGAATTACTGGAGGAATCGGGAATAAATTTGGTCTTTAATGCCCTGCATGGGAATTTTGGAGAAGATGGTAAGTTGCAGAAGATTCTGGAAAAATTGGAAATTCCTTACACAGGTTCGGATAGCCAGGCGAGTTATTTAGGGATGGATAAAGTTGCTTCCCGAAAAATTTTTAAAAAATCGGGTATTCCTGTACCTAAATATAAAATCTTGTATAAAAAATCAAATTTTAATGAGATTGATTTCACTTTCCCTTGTGTAATAAAACCAGCAAGAGGAGGTTCAAGTATTGGTGTTTCTATAGCGGAGAAAAAAGAAGATTTAGCAAAGGCCCTTGCCATAGCCTTTAATTACGATGACGAATTAATAGTTGAAGAATATATTGTAGGTAAAGAAATCACGGTTGCTATTTTAGAGAATAAACCTCTCCCCGTGATTCAGATTGTTCCTCAACAGAGATTTTATAGTTATGAGGCAAAATATAAAGACAGAAATACGCGCTATCTTTTGCCCGCTCCCATAAATAAAATTATACAAGAGAAGGCACAAGAACAGGCAATCAAGGCACACCATTCTTTGGGATGCAGTGGTTTTTCACGCGTGGATATGATTTTAAATAAAGAAAGCGTCCCTGTAGTTTTAGAAGTGAATACTATACCGGGATTAACCTCCCGTAGCCTTTTACCCAAAGCTGCGCAGGCAATGGATATCTCTTTTCCTGAACTCTGCCTTAAAATCCTTAAATCTGCATTGGATAAAAAGGGATGCTGAAGAGAAGGTTTAGAAAAACAAGAATAAAGAAAGGGAATCTCCTCCCCGAGTTTATCCCACGGATTCTTACCAGATTTTTTCTTTTAGGATTTATTTTCTTCTTTTTAGTTTTTTGGTTCCAGAAATTATCCCATTTATTTTTAACAAATCTTTCCTATTTCAGACTTTCTGAGGTCTATATAAAAAATCATTCCTATCTTGAGGGAGAAGAAGCCTTTGAATTTATACGCTTAAAGCCAGGAGTAAATATTTTTAATATAGATCTTTCTTCTCTGGCAAGGGAACTTAAAGAAAGACATCCCCAATATGCAGAAATAACTGTAAAAAGAATTCTCCCTCATAAACTATTAGTGGTGCTTAAAGAGCGGGAGCCTATAATGCAGATAAAGATGTCTAAGTTTTATCCGGTAGATAAGAATGGTTTTATCATTCCCTATGCTAAAGAAACACCGTATGCTAATTTACCGGTTATCTTAGGGGTAGAACCGGGAGAGATTACGCTCAATAATTTTTCTAATTCCTTAAGGATTAAGAAAGCAATAGAAATAATTGATGCACTTATAAAAGGAAATTTCTCTTGGCGGGTGAGGGTAGCTAAGATAAATCTCTCCAGTTTAAATGATATATCTTTTTTCTTAGATGATGGTGTAGAGGTTAGATTTGGGGCTCTGGTCAAGAAAGAAAAATTTGAACGCCTCTCTCAGGTTTTAGAGGAGATTAAGATAAAAGCGCTTTCTCCAGGTTTCATTGATTTAAGATTTAAAGATGTTATTTTAGGACCCCGATGAGAAAAGAGATAATTTGTGGATTGGACATCGGTACGAGTAAAATTTCTGTTGTCTTAGGAGAATTGAATGCTTCTAATAATAAATTGGGCATACTTGCTAAGGCAAAAGTGAATGCAGAGGGACTGGAACGGGGTAAGGTATTGGATATAGAAAAGTTTACTCATTCCATAGAATTGGTTATGCATATGGCAGGGACGGATAGGGAACTAAAACCGGCAAAGATTATTTTGGGAATTGGGAATGACAGTTTGAGGGTTTACCGTTATCGGAGAACTACCATTATTTCGGAACGGATTCAGGAGATAAAAAACTTTCATATAGAGCACTTAATAGAAGAGACCCTGAATATGGCAGTCCCTTTTGACTATGAGATTTTACACATCTTTCCTGAAGAATTTATAGTGGATGGACAAGGTAAAATTAGGGACCCCCGCGGAATGTTTGGAAATAGGATTTCTGCAGATTTTCTCCTGGTGACTATCTCCTCTTCTGTTTTACATAATATCAAAAAAGGTATTTATAATGCAGGTTATGCGGCGGATACCATATTATTCACTGATCTGGCTTCTGCTTTCACTTTTTTGGATGAGGAGGAGCGTAACGCGGGTGTCATCTTCTTAAAGATAGGTGGAGGAATGACCAGTGTGATAAAATTTTTAGGGGGGGTTCCTGTGTTTTTGGAAATTATTCCCTTTGGCGGAGTAGATATTGATACTGCCATTGCTAAGGCAACCGGAGTTTCTGTGGAAGAAGCAAAGGAATTAAAGGAGAGGTATGGTGGTCTTTCTTTGGAAATTCCTCAGGAGAAAATAATTCTGAAAAAGTCTGGGAAAATGTTGAAACGCGATGAATTAGTGAGGATTATAAATAGAATATTAGAACGAGTTTTATTTCAGATAAAAAAGAAGATAGAAAAATATGAGAACCTTTCCTGTTTGCCTTATGGTATTGTTTTAGGAGGAAATACTTTTCTTCTGGAAGATTTGGTAGAAAAAGTTGAGGAAATATTCCGTCTTCCCGTAAGGTTAGGAGGTGTAAAAGGCATTGAGGACTTTACTGGCGGAGAAAGTAATCTCTATAGTTGGGCAGACT
>JAMWCM010000095.1 GCA_023818355.1 Candidatus Omnitrophota bacterium | reverse complement strand
TTTGCCAGTTTTTCCCAGTGTGCCTTGGGAATAATTGCCGAGAAGGAAGGGAAAATAGAAGAGGCAAAGCAAGCCTATAGTAAGGTTATAAAAGAATACCCTGAGAGTTTAGAAGCAAAAGAGGCCGAAAATTCTCTCCAGAGGCTACCCTAACCTTCACTTCGTAAGTGTAAATTATCCCCTTCTGTAATTTATTCAATTTAAATGATTTGCTTCAGCTATTTTTTGACACTTACGAAGTGGAAGTGTAAGGTAGGGGGGTGAAAATTATTTGTAATGTTTGTTCTTTTTGATTGTTTATATAAATAGGAAAAATGGGAAGATATAAAAAGATGCACTTAATCGGATTAATGGGTTTTCTAATATTCTCTTCTGCGGTTTTTGCTTTTCCGCCGGATTGTCCTTTTCGTGGAGAAAGAGAATTTCCTTTTTTACTTTACAGACAAAATAATCCTCAGGAGAGAAACTTTCCTGTAGATTTCCCCCTTCCTCCACCACCAGAAGCGGATACTCTCCAGAGCCCTGCGCAGTCGCCTACGAATTATGCTGAAGCCTGGCAGGAAGTGGAGAGGATTTTAAATGCGCAATACACAGACAAAAATAAGCAAATTCAGGACCTGATTCAGGCTTTAAAGAAATGGGCAGAGTTGTATAATCAGGAAAGAGACCCTGAGGGAAAACTGGTAAAAACCTGGTTCCCTGAGGCAAATTCTCTTGCCCAGGTAGATTTGACGGCAATGATAAAAAATCTGCTGCAGCATCCATTTTATGGTAATCATCCTTTATGGACAGAAAGGGTGAATTTGCTCCTAAAAGCAAGTATAAGTGCGGGATTATGGTATGGAGAAATTCCTGAAGGATTTGAAGATTTTCAACTACCAGCGCAGCCCACAACGGCTCCCACTGTTGAAATTAATTCTGAGGAGGTAAAGATAACCTGGGAGAGTATAGAAAGAGCAGAGACATATGAGTTAGAAATCTTAGGGGAAGGAGGAAAAGTTGTCCATACGCTTTCCGGGATTAAAGAAAATTCCTTTACCATAAGGCGGGAAGATTTAAGTAAATATGGAATGGAGGAAGGAAAATCATATCAGGTGAGGATAAGGGGGGTAAATCAAGCGGGGAAGGGAGAATTTACTCCTCTAAGTCCGCCATTTAAAATAGAAAAAACTTTACAACCTCCCGCAAAACCGAATCCGCCACAAACAGATAAGCCAATTTACAAACCTGATGATTTAATTACTATCAGCTGGAAGGAAGTAGAAGAAGCTACGAGTTACAATCTTTATATTTTGGATGAGCAAGGAAATATAATTAAGAAGATAGAGAATATTTCTGAGACACGCTTTGCTCAAAAAGGAAATCAACTGGGTTTAGAGGAGGGTAAGAGATACCAGGTAAGTGTAAGTGGGGTAAATGCGGCAGGGGAGGGACCACGGAGTGAGCCCAGTTCTGTTTTTAGCATTGAGACAACCCCCAGACCACCCGTAAGACCGAAAAAACCGAATACCGATAAATCCAGTTATAGGCCAGATGAGCCCATTAAGATAAGTTGGGAAGCGGTAGAGGGAGCAGTCAGTTATAATATTTACATTTATGCCCAAGAGGATGGTAAAGAGATAAAGAAACTCATGGGTATTCAAGGCCAAGAATTAGTTAAGACTGCCCAGGAACTGGGTTTAGAGCCAGGGAATTATTATCTGCAGATAAGCGCGGTAAATGAGGCAGGAGAAAGTGAATTAAGTGAAAAAAGCGAGAATTTTTCTATTGTTCCCTCGGGAGTTCCTCCATCTCAACCTCCGCCAGTTTCAGCTACACCCACCAGTATTTCTATACAATTATCTCCCGATGGAACCCAGGCAACCATAACCTGGCAATGGGATGGCGACCCCAATGCAGAATTTGAACTACAGATTGCTTTCAAAGGAGAGAATATAGAAACTGGAGAAATAATTAAGGTAAAAGGGGTAAATTTTTATACCTTTACCAATTTAGCTTCCGGTAGTTATAAAGTAAGATTGAGAGCAAAAGAACCCGGAAAAGAGCCCAGTTCCTGGACAGAGGTAGTGGGATTTACGATTTCCGCTCCGCCACCGGTTACTGCACCAGAAGCCCCCCGGGGACTGAGGGTGGAAGCGAGTGCGGATAATGTAGTGATTAGCTGGGAAGAGGTAGCAGATGCCAATGCCGGTTATGAAGTAGAGATTAGGGATGACCGGGACAACCTTGTGCATAGTCATCAGACCGCCAAGAGCTCTGAAGTTACTGCTTATAAATTCAATCCTCAGAATGTAGATGGTCAGGGGAAGAAGCTTGCCCCGGGAAACTATAAAGTAAGGATAAAAGCGATAAAAGAGGAGCGCGGAGAACGCAGCGAAAGCCCCTGGTCAAATTATGTGGATTTTAATATCCCTGCCCCTCCCCAACCTCCGACACAGCCTCCGCCCAGCCGGCAAAGTATACAGGAAAGATTTCAGATTTCGGTTAGGGATGGTACTGAGGCGCTACTTGAAGAAATAATTGCTTCTGAAATAGAAGATTTACGCTTCTGGTTAGAGAAAAAATATTCCCCAGAAAAATACGAAATTGAAATTAGCGTCAGACCCCCAGAAGTTCCTTTTACTCCTGACGCTGAATATATAGAGAATTTGTATTATACCTTAGAGGCACTCCCTCAATCTCTCAGAGATAAATTAAAAGGTTTGACCATATGGGTATACGGCAGTCCTATTTATTTTGACTATACGGTAATAAATAAAAACACAGGGAAAACTGTAGAGAAGGACACAAATGCTTTAATGGGTAAGAAGGGAGAACTAATATCTCCGCAAGGTAGTTATCCTGCTAGTCCATATGGAGTGGTTCTATTCTATAGTGAAAAAGCACGCCAACAGATGGAAACCGAAGGTTGGCGTAATCCACCACCATTTCGGGCAGTTCTTTTCCATGAACTATCCCATGTGTTATATCATACATTCCTCACTACCCAACAACGAATAGAGTTTGAAAGCTATTACCGAAACTCAGGAACCAATCCCCAAAATTTTGTGAGCACCTATGCGATGACTAGTGTAAGGGAGGATTTTGCGGAAACTATGGCGGCTTATTTTACCAATTCCATTAACCTTATTGCCCAGGCCAAGAGTTCTCCGGTTCTCTTAAATAAAGTAAAATTTGTAGCGGGCTTATTTAAATTTCAGGAGAAAGATAAATTTTATACTTATATATACGAAATTAGAGAAGATGAGGGGAAACCGCTAATCTGGAGAGCAAAGGTTGAGATAGGAGGTGATGGATTACCAATTATTGTTAGTCCTAATTGGGAGAGAATAGGTTAAGTGCCCTTAAAACTCTTCACTTCGTAAGTGTATAAAAAAATTTTCTCACCCCTTGACAATTAGCATAAAATATGTTATACTTTGTATAGAGATTAAGAAAGAATAAAATAGCGATTTAGAACAGAGAAATGAAAAAAAGGATATATTTTATCTTAGGAGGGTGGGGAGGAGTTTTTCTTCTAATTTCTTCCCTTTATGCTTTTTATATAGGGGAAGAAACGGGGAACAACAGTTTTTTAATTCCTCCCTCTCCGCCATCAGAGCAAACTCCCTTAAACCCTGATTTTTTAAATAGTTTAATGAACGAAAATAATAATTTCTTTCCCCATAATGAATTAAATCCCTTCTTTAATAATCCTAAACCTGAATTGAATTTGCCATTGCTTTCTCCTTTAAACTCCGGATTATCCGGGACTCTAAAATTAAATTTTAAAGGAGAAAACAGTTATTACAGTTATTATAAGAATGATTCTAATAAATGGGAGCTTCCTAATTTAGAGAATAATTTTCCCAGGATAAATTTAAATCCTGTCCGAGAGTTAAACTCACTTTACCTTTCCTTACCTGCTTCCCTTAAGCTTACTTTTAATAATGGGGAGCAAAATCCTCAAGAGGAGATTTTTCTGGTTTCGCTATTTTCGGTTAGGGTAGATGAGGAAAAAGATTATGAAGGGTATGGTGAGGATAAAGAGGAGAAGGAAGCTGAATTATTCCCTTCAGAGCAAGAAAGAGAAGAAAGGATTTCCGGAGTTTCCGCGGAGAAAGAAGATAATTTTCTGCAAAAAATTCCCCAGACTCCCTCTTTAGTTAAAGAAGATAGTTCTCTTAATTATTCTGCAGAATTAAACGAAAACAATCTTCAGATTCCTACAGAAATTAAACAGGAGTTAATCCGACAAGATCAAGCTTCAGCACAAAATAAACAGGAGGAAGAAAAACCCGCTCAGGAAGAGGAGAGAAAAATAGAGATTTTTTCTCCCCCACCTAAACCCGAAGAGTTGCAGAAAGTTTCTCCTTTCCCCAAACAACCGGGGGAACAAGAAGATTATATTCCACCTCCTGAGCCAGAAAAAGAAAATAAAGAAGAAGCTCAAATAAATGAAAAAAATTTTAAAGAAGAAATTGATGCTGCAAAGATATCTGCCTTAAGAGAAGTTCTCTATAAGGAAAGAAGGGGAGGAGAAAAGATAGAAAGAAAAGGTATGAATTTAAATAAAGAAGAGGTATTCAATCAGTTTGTAGACTCTCTAAAAGAAAATTTAGATAAATTGGTAGAGAAATGTAAATCACCCTTTAGTCTTACAATGGAGGGAGAATTTAGGCTAAATTTCTTGAGGTTACCACCTAAAAAGGAGGATAAATAGAAATGGATTGTAGATTTAAAAAAGTGTGGCTTTCGTATTATCTTGATGGTATGCTTCCCCTAAAAGAGCGAGAAAAAATAGAGGCGCATCTTAAGACCTGCTCTCTGTGTGCTGAGGAGTTAGAAAGGCTAAATAGGATTGCTTATACTTTAAAACATTTAAGGTCGGTAGAAGTTTCTCCTGACTATGACCAGAAATTCCAGCGGAGGCTTGAGGAGAGAGAGGAGAAGAGAAAAAGTCCGGTTCTGGTTTTAAGGGAAGGTTTGAGCAGAGGTTTAGAGGATTTAATAAGGATTTTTACTCCCCAGCCGGCTTTAGTGAAGATTGGTCTGGGAATAATGCTTGTTCTGGGGCTGGTTTATTTTGGCAGAGAGATAGGAAATAAGGGATTACCGGAG
>JAMWCM010000094.1 GCA_023818355.1 Candidatus Omnitrophota bacterium | reverse complement strand
CTGCTCCCGGACCAATGCCTACGAGAAGTGCAGCCGCTCCTGTTTCCATTAATTCTAAGGCAGTTTCATAGGTAACACAATTGCCAATAATCACTGGAATTTTCATTTTCCGGCAGAAAACAGCATAGTCAAGAACTTCATACTGATGGGAGATATGTTTGGCGCTGGCAACCGTAGACTGAACCACAAAAATATCTGCTCCGGCAGCATAAGCAATTTCTCCAAATTTTTTTGCTCTCTGCGGAATGCTGGAAACTGCACAGGGAACATTTGCCTTTTTGATTTCCTTTATTCTCTTCTCAATAAGTCTTTCTTTGACCGGTTCTTTGTAGATACTCTGCACCAACTGGGTTGCTTCCTTGGGACTTGCCTTAGCAATCTTTTCCAACACCCGCCGTGGCTTCTCATAGCGCGTCTGCACTCCTTCCAGATTGAGCACCGCCAGACCCCCCAGTTTTCCCATCGCAATGGCAAATTTAACATCCACCACTCCGTCCATAGCCGCAGCAATGATGGGAACTTTGAACTGGAGATTTCCCAATCCCCAGGAAGTATCTACCTCCTCCGGATTAATGGTTACTTTACCAGGAACTAAGGCTACTTCATCAAAACCATAACAGCGTCTTGCTTTCCTTCCGATCCCAATCCATTCTCCCATAGCCTATTTTGTTTTCACCTCCTCCTCTGAAGGGACAATATATGGGGTTATGAAAATAATCAATTCGGTATTTTTTAATTCTTTGCTTTTCTTCTGGAAGGGTAACCCTAATATGGGGATGTCTCCAAGAACGGGAATCCCTGATTTTGTATCTCTCAATTCCTGGGTAATCAATCCTCCGATTACCAACGTCTCTCCATCCCTAACCATCACCTGGGTAGTTGCGGAACGGGTCATTATAAGGGGATAGCGGGTTTCCGGATCTTCTGAGGTATAACCCTGTAGTAAACTTGCGGTAGGCTCAATCTTCATAATGATGTCTCCGCTTTCACAGATATAGGGAGTAACCGAAAGAGTAACTCCCACCTCTTTCTCTGCCCAGGATATGGCTGTGGTGGTTATCCCTCCGGTGGTCTCGGTGGTGGTTTTCCCTGTCTGATAAGGGATTTTGGAAGTAACATTTATCTTTGCCTCTTCATTATTGAGGGTGGTAATTATGGGCTTGGAGAGCACATTGGCTTTCTCCCTTTTCATCAGTGCTTCCAAGACCAGCGCAATTTCCGCCGCATTTAATTTCCCATATTTGAAAAATCCCTTTCCCAATCCGGTTGCCGAATCTATGGTAAATCCCGAGGTGAGAGTGTCATCGGTAGAAGCTCCCCCCCGGGGTTTTACCCAAGTCCATTCTATGCCTAAACTTTCGGTATCGGTTAAAGAAACATCTAAGATTTTTGCTTCAATATTTACCTGTCTCGGCTTTACATCCACCTGCTTTACCAAATCTTCAATCTTACTTAAATTCAAAGGAACATCCACAACCAACATCTTATTTGAACGACTATCCACAATTACCTTCCCCTCACCGGAGAGCAATCCCCCATCACTGACCAAGGTCTTCAATTTCTCTACTTGGATATATTGTGGCGAAAATACCCGGGAAATTGTCTTTTTTTCGGCCACATCCACTTTCACAATTCTGTAGAGATTATCTTCTTTCAAAAATGTATAATCAACCATCCGCAGAATGGTATCTAAGGCGGTTTCCATATCTACATCTTTAAGATTTATGGTGAGATTAAGTGCAGGGAAATCTGGAGGAATTACGAGATTGATCTCTGCCTCCCGGGCGATACTTTTGATAATATTTTTTATATCCACATCCCGGAAATCAAAAGAGATTATCCGTTTTGCTTTTTTCTTTTCTTCAATTACCTCCTTGACAATTGCCTCCGCTTCCTCCTTCAACCTCTGCAATTCTTTTTCCGATTTAATTACCTCGGCAATCCCCTTTGCTTTTTCCTTCTTCAGGGTTTCCGTAAGTTCCCTTTCCCGAGCCTCCTCACTGGCTAATTCCTGGGCTTGGGTGCGCATCTCTTCCTCAGAAGAGATTTCGGTTTTTTCTCTCTCCGCCTGTTCTTCAGCAGTGAGGAGAAGTAAGCGCTCATTAGTTTTCAATTCTCTACCCGCTTCAAAATTTCTCATTTCACAGATGGCTATGTAGTTACTGGCTTTGAGAACCAAACATTCTCCGATAAATTTATTCTGGCGATAGAGTCTGAAAAGCATTTTCTCCTCTATTCCATCCACCTTTCCTTTATCTATGGCAATTAATTTATTCTGCATATCTACAAGGATTATTTTTGTCTCAAAAGAGGCAAAAAGAGAATTGCTTAAACCCATTGCTGAAATTAAAACCAGAAAAATTCTTAAAAACTTAGAATTCATCACTTAACTCCAGAACAATTTCTTCTTTATCCTCCAACCCCTGGAGGATAACCCGTTTCTTATCCACCCGCACAACTTTCTTCCCGGCAATGACATCCCCTTCTCCGAGAATCTCCTGATTGATGATTGCCAGATTCCTCTTTCCACTTAAGATACCCTTAAGTTCCAATTCAATCTTCTTCGGCTTTTCCTCAGGAACCTGCGCAAATTCCTTTTCCTCCCGTTTTCTCTCTTCCCTCTCTTGAATATGAAACCAGGACTCAAAAGGATTACGCTGAAGATTCACTTCTTCAGTTCGGGCATCCTTTAAACCCAAAACTGCTAAACTGAGAATTAAAAAAAAATTTTTTTTACTTACTAACATATACCACGAGTTCCGCTTCCGCATTAACTCTGCCATCAGTTTCTGGAGAATTGATTTTTAATTTTTTAGTCTCAATTAGAAAAGGTAACGACTCCAGATTTTTTATATATTCCATAAAAGAGAAAAAATGAGCATTTATCTTCATCTTCACCGGCAATTCATTGTAGTTATCATATTCTACCACAGGTCCCATGGTTATTAAATTAAATTCTATCTCCTCAGGATTTGCTGAGGAAGTGAGATAATTTAAAACTTCAGCCAATTTATCTTTGTCTATCAGTGCATTCTTTAAATTTTCAATCTCCTTCTCCATCGCCTCTGCGGTTCTGAGCAGTTGATTATACTCCTCATTATATCTTTCCTGGTCCTTAACCAGCCCTTCCACAGAAAAGAGTTCGGTTCTCTTCCGATTGAGTTCCTCCTGTTTTGAAAAGTTCTTCTCCTGATTGAGTCTAATCTTTCTTATATCCTTAGGGATGACGAAACGGAAAAAGATGACCAGGATGAATAAAGTTAAGAGGTAAATTTCCCTTTTAGACTTTAGTAAATTCCCTTTCCCTAAATTTTTAAAATCTATCTTCGGCATCTCAGAGGTTCAATTTCCCTTCCGCAGTAAAGAATATCAAAGGCTGTTTATTCCCCTCTTCCGTCTTTATCTCTGATTGTTTTAGATAGAGCCCTTTAATATAGGGAAACTGGTTCAAGCGGGAAAGAAAGAGGGCAATCTTACTATGGGAGAGGCCAATCCCCTTGAGATAAAAAATTTTCTCTTCCCGCTCAAAACCCATCTCTTCTAACCAGACCTCTCCAGAAATTTTTTCGGCAGTAGTCTTTAATAGAGCATAAACAAACTTTTCTTTACGCGTGGCGATAAGTTCCGCAACCGGCTTAAAATTCTTAAGTTCCCCCTCTTTTAAAGTAATCTGTTCTTTTAACAAACTAAGTTTATCCTGCTTGGCTTTTAATTCTGTTTCTGCCGATGTCCTCAGATTAACAATTTTCTGGGATAATTCGGTAATCTCTTTCGTTTTTCTATTGAGGGCAGAATTTATTTTGAACTGTATCCCCGCCACCAATAACTTCCAGACAATTAAAGGTAAGAAGATAACAAGGATAACCCTTAGCTGAGATATCTCTAATCCTTTTCTCTTTTCTTTTTTTATTAGTTCTTTGGGTAAAAGATTAATTCTTGTTTTCATTCATCCCAGTGCCTCCAGGGCTAACCCCATTACTGTAACGAAGCGTAAAGAATCCTTTGGGGTTGGTCTTATCGCTTTAATTTTCTCTGAAAAATTAATGTTCTTAAAGGGATCAAATCTTTCCACGGTGATTTCCAGATGTTGTTTAAGATAAGCATCTAAATTATATAAAAGAGCTCCCCCTCCGGTAAGAATAATCCTTTCTACTGTTTTCTGCGGAGAAATATCAATGTAATAATCCAGAGAACGCTTTATCTCAATCAAGATATCCTCCATAACTTTTTCAATAATCATGCGGTATTCTTCCTGCTCCGGTAAACCTAAAGAAAACTCCCTTTTTATCTTCTCGGCTTCTTCCCAGTTTACTTTAAGGGTATTTTTAAGGACTTTGTTAATTTCCCAGGAACCAATGGTAGAACATACCCGGTGGAAACGGGGAATCCCTCCATCAATAATCTGAATTACCGCTTTTTTTGCTCCCAAATCAATAAAGCACACCACTCCATTGGTTTTAAAAATTCCCTGCTCTCTGGCTAAATAAAATTGAGCTAAGCAATCCACACTTATGGCTAAAGGCACAAACCCTGCACCTTTTAAAATCTCCACTTGTTTATACACTGCTTCTTTGGTAGTAGCGGCAAGAGCAAGGTTTATTTTTTTCACTTTTTCTTCCTCAAAAGTATTCATCACCGCATAGTCAATAATCATCTTTTCTAAGTCATAGACAATAAATCTCTGTGCCTGATATTTAACAGTTTTATTGAGTTCATCATCGGGCATATAAGGGAGGGTAATAAACTTAATGATGGGTTCTGTTCCATAGAGATTAACTATGGCACTTACCTCTTCGGTTTCGGAGGTTAAATCTTTCTTTAACTCCTGCAGGGTTTGCATAAGTGTAGGATGGTCTATGGGTTCCTGACGCAGAGGAAAATCACGGAAAAAGAGACTTTCTAAATTAAGTCCTTCTCCGGTTCTAACCAGAGAGGCAACCCTTAATCCACTTTCGCCCATATCCAGTCCATAGACTTTCTCCTCTCTTCTCATTCTTTTTCTTAAAGGAAATTTATTCATCGCTTAAATTATAACAAAATTATGCCGATGATTAAAAGAGAAATCAGAAGACGATAAATGATAAAGAGATTAAAAGAATGGTGCACAAT
>JAMWCM010000093.1 GCA_023818355.1 Candidatus Omnitrophota bacterium | reverse complement strand
AGGCAAGCTCAATTTTTTTCTTCTCCCGCATCCAGTGGGAAACCATTGTGCGTTTGTGTTTTTTTCTCAAGTCGTAGATTTTGCGATTTATTTTCTCTATCTCTTCACAGAGAGCCTTCATTCTCTTCGCACACTCCTCAATTGCTGAAGGAGTAAGGCGCATCTGGGTAATTATCTTAACAATACTTTTCTTATCCCGCATTTTATTAAGTTTCTTAACCAGTTTTTCAAGACGCATAACCGTTTCTTCACGGGCCATCGCGGGTTCCTCATCTATAAACTCTTCTAAATTCAGCTTCCCTCCTAAAATTTCCTGAACAATCTCCAAAATGAATTTCTTGGAGATGCGGGAATCCAATACTGCTTTACGATAATTCTTTTCACTTTCTTCAATCTTTTTTGCCAGACTGATTTCCTCCTCACGGGTAAGCAGAGGAATCTGTCCCATCTGCCGAAGATACATCCTCACCGGATCTTCCATCGGAATGGCTTCTTCGGGGATATGTCCTCCGATTACTCCGAGTTCTTCTTCCGGAAAAGAAACGGGTTTAATTTCTTTTACGGAATCCACAATTTCAATATTCTCACTACCTAAGATGCGCAAAATCTCATCTATCTCCTCGGAAGAGACCACATCCTCAGGGATGATGTCATTCACCTCATCGTAGGTAAGATAACCTTTATCTTTCCCGAGGCTGAGGAGTTTACGGATGTTTTCCGAACTTGTCTGTTTTAAACTATATTTCCTCATCTCATTTCCTTCCACAGGCTATGGCATTGAATTCCCTAAGTAATTCCTCCAGACGCTCCAGATTGCCTTCTTTCTGAGCAAGCGCAATTTCTTCCCTCAATCGCTCACAGGTTTTGCGTCGTTTATCCTCCCTCAATTTCTGCACACATTCGGAAAAAATCTTCGTATAGTCCTGTTTTGCTTCCTCGCTATCCTCTTCCATCAATAGGCGCGTAACCATTTTGTTAGGGAAACCTTCTCCTAAATAACTGACAATCCTTGAGGGTTCTATAGGTTTATTTCCCTCTTCAAGAGTGAAGAGTAAATTTACAATCTTTTTTACCTCTGGGCTGAGGAAATCCTCCTCCATAAGAGACCTTGCTTCCCTAACGAGAGATTTCTCTTTGAGAATAAGTCTTAAGAGGGTTATCTCTGCTTCACGCAGAGAAGAAAAAATGGGTATCCTCTCTTCTAAAGAACCTTTCTCTATATTAAAACCTCTTTTCCTTTCGCGCCCCTTTTTCAATTCCGCCCAGATGCTCTCTTCGGATACAGAGACTTTATCAGCCAGTTGTTTCACAAACTCTGAAAGCATTATATGATTATCTATTTTTGCCAGTGTAGGAAGCATCTCTTTAATTAGATTCACCTTCCCTTCAATGCTTTGAAGATTATATTGAGGAAGTAAAATCTCTAATTTATATTCTAAGATATTTCTTGCCTCTTTAATAATTTTCTCAAATTCCTCCTTCCCCTTTTCCCGCACAAAACTATCCGGGTCAAATCCTGAAGGAAGAACTGCTAATTTCACCTCCAAACCCCCTTCTAAGAGAACCTCTAAACCCCTGAGGGCTGCCAGTTCTCCGGCTTTATCTCCATCATAGAGCACAACCACCGAAGAGGTATAGCGCTTTAGCAAACGCACCTGCTCAGGAGTTAAAGCAGTCCCCAGACTGGCAACAAGATTATTAAACCCCACCTGAAAAGAAGAAATCAAATCCATATATCCCTCTACAATTATCACAAATCCCTTATCCCTTATATATTCCCGGCTAAGATTTAATCCATAAAGGTTTTCCCCTTTTTTGTAGACCACTGTCTCCGGGGTATTGATGTATTTGGGTAAAGTATCATCCAGAACCCTTCCCCCAAATCCGATAATCCGCTCGCGTAGGTCAAAGATAGGATAAATAATTCTTCCCCGGAAAAAATCAAAATACCCTCCACTTTCCCGGCGCATAAGCAGTCCCACCCTTTCTGCCGGTTCTAAGTCTATCCCTTTCTCCTTTAAAAAATTTACCAAAGCCTCCCCCTGGGGAGGAGAAAAACCCAATTTAAATTTTTCCCAGGTTGTTTTCAACAGACCGCGTTTAGCGAGATAATCCCTTACGGGTTCGGATTGTGAAGAATTAAGTAAAATATGGTGATAGAACTGCATCGCCAAATTATTTATTTTATATAACTCTAAAATCCCCGGGGATTCCTTTTTTGCCTCTGGGATTCTTACGCCTGCCCGCTTAGCCAAAACTTTCACTGCCTCAGGAAATTCCAGATGTTCATAACGCATTAAAAAGTGCAAGGCATTGCCTCCTTCATTACAACCAAAGCAATGAAAGATCTGCTTATCCGGACTCACCATAAAAGAAGGTGTCTTCTCCTTATGGAAAGGACAGAGCGCCTTAAAATTTCTTCCCGCCCGCTTTAAAGGGAAATAGGAAGAAATTAATTCCACAATATCGGTGCGTGCAAGAATTTCATCTATGGTGTTATCCGGAATAAACCCCATTTCTTCCCATCAATTCTGTCTCCAGTTCATTTATGTCTTATTCTCTGAAAACCTGAACAGGTAATCACTTCAAACTTTTCCTTTTTCTCCAAAGCATCCAAAAGGAGATTAAGCCCTAGGGAATCAGAAGCAATGTGACCGGCGATAATTACATTTATATGCTCGGTCTTTACCTTCTGAAAATGTTCCTCAGAAAGATGCATACAGACCAGAGTTCCTACCCCTGCCTGTGCAAGGCGATTAAAAATCTCCTTTGAACCCTCCGTTCCTCCGGTCATTTCCACAAATACTTTGCCTGCCCTTTTATTTTTATCTCCGATAAGAATTTTTGGACCAGCGTTGTTTTTCTCTGCCCATTGATATTCAGGAATCTCCCGAAGTATCTCCACTATATCCCCTAAAGATTCCGGTTTTTTCTTATCTATTAACTTCTGCAGAAAACCGGTGACACAGTTATCTGAAGGGGTATGTACACAGATAAAGGCAAAATCTAAAAGTTTTGCCACATCCACTGCGCGGGTATGATTCAAAGGTAAAACCTTTCTCTCCACCTCCTTTATCCTTTCTCCCAAAAGGTCTTCGGCTACGGTAATGGAAACACCCATCTTATTAAGAATATCTGCCTGCATCCGCATTACTTCATAAAATCCTGCCAGTGCGTATCCTTCGGGATGGTGCGCCATAATCAGGTCAATATTCTTTCCCTTTTCCCTTAACCTATCGGCAAGTAAAACCTCGCCTACCTCCATATCTATCCCCGCAAGAATAGTTTTTATTTCTTTCTGATGGTCTCCATTCAATATCCGCGTATCCGCATAAGGGTTGGTCAATTTTTCTAAGTCAAACCTTTTTTTCTCTTCTTCTTTTAGAGCAGAGTATTCCTTCTTTGCTCTCTCTAGGGTTTTAAGGACCGTTTCTTTTCCCCGCGGGTCAACCTCCATCCCGTATTTAACCACAAATTCATAGAGGGTTTTTAACTTCAAATTTCACCTCCTGTATTTTGATAAAAAATCTTCTACATTCCGATAGACCACATTGGATACCCTGGTAATTTTCCTTCCACTTAAAGACCTCTCCTGGATTGATTTTTCCAGATAAGGGATTTCCAGGATTCCCAACAGATAAAAAAGAGCACTCAAAACTACCCCCGACTTTACTATCCCTAAGACTGCCCCTCCAAACAGATTGAGCCGTTCAATTAATTTTATTCTTACAATCCGCTTAAAGAACTGCCCTATTAAGTTAGCGAGCATAATTGTTCCCAGAGTGATTCCCCCAAAGACAAGAATCTCATTTAAAACCAGAGAGACCTCTGTATGTTCATAAAGGCTAGAGGCAATGGGCTTATAGAATTTAAGGGATAAATATAAAGCCACACACCAGCCACCCAGACTCCATAACTCCAGCACCAGACCATTCCTTGCCCCGCGCAGAAAACCACGAATCACCCACACAAGAACCAATACATCCACCCAGTTAAATTGCTGGAAGAAATTAGGAAGCAAGCTTTACTCCCTTTTAATTATAACACAAAAGGGTAATTTTGTCAAGTAAGATGATTTATTTATAAATATATGTAAATATTTAACTTATGATTAGAAAGCCATACTTTATAAAGTGCAATAA
This sequence comes from Candidatus Omnitrophota bacterium, assembly GCA_023818355.1. GTDB lineage: Bacteria > Omnitrophota > Gorgyraeia > DTHP01 > DTHP01 > DTHP01. The sequence goes on along the minus strand of JAMWCM010000093.1, from coordinate 974 downwards.
ACCCTGCCCTCTTTAATTTCCTTTACCTTTATTTCTATAATCTCATGAGGAATTCTTTTGTTCGTTTCTAAGAGCACATTAAGATAATGCTCACTGTGTCCGATATATAAACCCCTTGAGATTTCCTTTTCAGCAAGAAAAGAAATCTTTTTCCCAAGAAAATTATTTAAATTCAAAACCCGCCACTTTTTCTCCAAGGAGGTTAATAAATTAAATCTTTTCCGACATTCCTCTGTACCTATCCTTTCTTTAATTTTTTCTGCAGGAGTTCCCGGACGCGGACTGAATCTAAAAATATGCACTTTAAGTGGCTTAAGGTAATCTAAGAAAGTTAAGGTTTTTTGGAAACTTTCCTCTTCCTCTCCCGGAAAACCTACCATAATATCGGTAGTAAAAACAAAAGAATTAATTTTCTTCCTTATTTTTTCTATTATACCATAAGCAAATTCCCCTGTGTAGCTCCGATTCATTTTTTTTAAAATAAAATCATCGCCACTCTGAAAGGGAATATGTAAGTGGGGACAAATCTTTCTGGATTCTCCCAAACAATTGATTAATTCTTCATTTATATACTCTGGGTCAAGGGAACTTAAGCGAATCCGAAAATCTCCGGGAAGACTTTCCAGCTCTTTAAGTAATCCTACCAGAGAGTAAGGGGGAACTAAATCTTTCCCATACTCTCCCAGGCAAATCCCGGTTAAAACAATCTCTTTATATCCATTTTTCAACAGTCCTTTAAATTCCTCCTTAATTAAGGTAAATGGTTTACTCCTTGATTTTCCCCGCACATAGGGAACAATACAATAAGAACAGAAATTATCACAGCCATCCTGAATTTTTAAAAACACCCGCCTGTGTCCGGCGAAAAAAGATATCCTTTCCTCCGCTAAGTTATGAAAAAACCTTTCTTTTCCCCTTTCCTGAAGCCTTTTTAAACATCCTGTAAGCAGAATTTCTGAAGAGGGATTTTCTCG
>JAMWCM010000092.1 GCA_023818355.1 Candidatus Omnitrophota bacterium | reverse complement strand
TTATATGATGGCAATTTAGATTTAGATTGTGAGAGGTTTAATAGAAATTTAACCGAATGGTTAATAGAATATAATTTTAATCGGCCACATAAAAGTCTTGATTATTTGACTCCGATGGAATATATTGAGAAAGAACTACCAAAGATAAGAAATCCTGCAGAACTGTTACCTATGTGGTCAGCCCGCACAAGACCTTGCGTATTTTCTGACTTGGTGGTATCTTAAGCAGAGGAAGGCTTTCTTTTAAGGTTTTTGGTTAAAAATTAAACTTTAAATATTAAAGAGGAGGTCTTCCTATTTTTATAGGAATTTTAGCATATCATTCAAATCTCCAAAATTGCCTTGCTTTTATTGTAGTTCATATCATATAATTTAAAATAATGGTTCGGGTTCGTTTTGCTCCCAGTCCCACAGGTAATTTACACATTGGTGGAGCCAGAACTTGTCTCTTTAACTGGCTCTTTGCCCGACACCATCAGGGTAAATTTATTCTGCGAATTGAAGATACCGACAAAACCCGCTCTCAGGAAGAGTATTTAAAGGAGATTTTAGAGAGTCTTAAGTGGTTAGGGCTTGACTGGGATGAGGGTCCTTATTTTCAATCGGAAAGAGTAAAGATTTATCTGGAGAATGCGGAGAAATTATTAAGTCAAGGCTTGGCTTATGTAAAAGAGGGAGCGATTATTTTTCGGGTTTTACCTGAGACAATTACAATTGATGATTTAATCCATGGCAAAATCTCTTTTGATACAAGCCAGATAAAGGACCAGGTGCTTATTAAGAAGGATGGTTTACCTACCTATAATTTTGCCTGTGTGATTGATGATGCTCTCTTAGGGATAACCCATGTAATCAGGGGGGATGACCACATTTCCAATACCCCGAAACAAGTTCTTTTATACAAAGCCTTAGGATTTGCCTTGCCCCAATTTGCCCATATCCCTCTAATCTTAGATGAAGACCGTGCGCGTATGTCAAAGCGGAAGGGTGCAGTGGCAATTTCTGAATATCGGAGGATGGGTTATCTTCCCGAGGCAATGGTTAATTATTTGGCACTCTTAGGTTGGTCTCCAGGGGATAACCGTGAAATCATTGCTCTCCGGGAGATGATTGAAAAATTCTCCCTGGAAAAAGTAAATAAGACTGCCTCTGCTTTTAATGAGGATAAACTTGACTGGATAAACAGTCAATACATCCGGATGATGGATATAGAGAAATTGCATAGTCTTCTTGAGGAAAGAGCAATTGAGAAAGGGGTTTTAAAAGAAGGTTTTGCACGCAATTGGTTTAGACAACTGGTGCTTTTACTCCAGAAGCGCATCAAAACCCTTGAGGATTTTTTTGAGCAGTGCCAGTTTATTTTCCGTGAAGAAATTGATTATGACCCTACGGCGGTAAGTGAGTTTTTACATCAGAGGCCATATCTTAAAGAAGGATTTGAAAAATTGATAAAGGGTCTTGAGGAAATGGATTGTTTTGAGGTTCAGAGTATTGAGAAACTCCTGCGCTCTCTCGCGGGAGAGCTAAAGGTTTCGGCAAAGGATTTTATTCTTCCGGTGCGTGTGGCAGTGACGGGGAAGAGTGTTTCTCCCCCGCTGTTTGAATCAATATACTTGCTGGGTAAAGAAAGAACAATTTCGCGTATAAAATATGCCTTGACTGACCTCTTAAACCCATTCAACCTACGCGGTTAACCTACGCGGTTGAAATGAAGGTTTTTTCCCAGGTTCATATCATTGAGGCTTCCGCTGGTTCAGGTAAAACACGCTGTCTTGCCAAGAAATATCTTTCCTTACTCCTCAACCCTCAATTAAATACCCATATCCCCCATATCTTGGCAATAACTTTTACCAATAAAGCAGCGGGGGAAATGAAAGAGAGGGTTTTGGAATTTTTGAAAAGAATTGCTCTGGATATATTCCGAGACGAAAATGAGAAAGAAGAGCTCCTTTCAGATTTAGGAGAAAAAGAAACTCTCCAGAATAAGGCACAGCAAACCATAGAGGAGATTATAAGAAACTACAATTTCTTTCAGATTCAGACCATAGATAGTTTTATCAATACTCTGCTTTACGGTTGTGCCTACCGGCTGGGACTTTCCGTAAATTTTAAAATTGAAAGATACACATATCCTTATTTAAATTACGGATTGGATAGGTTAATAGAGAAAGCCCATTCTGAAAAAGAAGTCCTCAGATTTTTCCGTAGTTTTATCCAGCATTATCTCTTTATAGAAAATAAAACAGGATGGTTTCCCAAAGAGAGTATCCTAAGAAGAATTTCCGAGCTCTTTTCTCTTTATAATAAATACCCTGGCCAATTCATTCCCAACGAAATAGAGATAAAAGATTTAATTCTTAAAAAGAGGCAGGTCAGCAAAAAGATAAGAATGCTCTTTAAACAACTTCCTCCTTCCACACATAAAAAATTTGTCCATAGTCTTAAGAATTTTCTGGATACCCATCTCCATAAAGATAACTTTGATATTTCCGAGGTTTCTTCCTATTTTCAACAGGAGAACTTTCCTGTAACCAAAGGAGGATTTGTCTCTGCGCAAACCATTAATTTATGGAATAAGATAAGAAGGAGTTTAAGGGAAATCTGTGAAACAGAGTCTGCTTTGATTTTTAACGCTTACATCAGTATATTTAATAAAACTCTTGACGAAACCCTCAATTTTCTCCGTAAGGAAAACGTTCTTTTTCTGGAGGCTCTGAATAAAGAGGCATACACCTTATTTCGGGGAAAAGAGATGGAGCTTCCTGAACTCTACTATCGTCTTTCCCTCCGTTTAAAACACTTTCTCATTGATGAATTTCAGGATACCAGTAGGCTCCAGTGGAATAATCTTCTTGAGATGATCAATGATGGCCTTTCAAGAGGGGGTTCTTTTTTCTCGGTGGGAGATAAAAAACAGGCAATTTATCGTTTCCGCGGTGGAGAAGTTTCTCTCTTTGAAGAGATAGAAAGTTACTTCAAAAATTATAAAAAGGAGAAGGGATTACTTAAGAAGAACTATCGGAGCAGAAAAGAGATTGTGGAATTTAATAATTTTATTTTTTCTGAAGAGAATCTCAGGCGTTTTCTTGCTGAGGAAAACCTGTTTGAGAAAGAGGGGATGGAATTAAGTGGAGATGATATAGAGAGAATAATTAAAGTATTCAAAGACTCAAAACAGGAGCCTTTGAAAAATGGAGGATATATAAAGATAGATTTATTTTCTTGCGCCGATAAAGAAGAACATAACGAAATTTTAAAAGATAAATTGATTTCTCTTATAAGGACTCTTCAGAATAGGTTCTCCCCGAAGGGGATGGCTATCCTTGCCCGAAAGAATGTAGAGGTAGAACTTTTTACAAATTGGTTATTAGCGGAAAACATCCCCGTAGAATCGGAAAAGACACTTAATATAAGAGAAAATCCGTATATAAAAGAAATCCTGTCCTTTTTGAAATTTCTCTCCCATCCTGTGGATAACCTTTCTTTTGCTTCCTTTATCCTCGGAGATATTTTTTGTAAGAAGACGAAGATAGAAAAAGATAAACTTCAGGATTTTATTTTTAATTTTCGCTTTAAAAAAGGTTCCCCGCACCTCTATCATGAATTTCGTAAAGAATTTTCTTCTTTCTGGGATAAATTTATAGAGGAGTTCTTTAAATGTGTAGGATTTGTTCCTCTCTATGAACTTTTGATTACATTTCTTGAGAAATTTTCTGTCCTGGATAACTTTCCCGAACATCTGGGTTTCTTGATGAAATTTTTGGAAGTTATTAAAGAATATGAAGAGGAATATTCGGATATCTCTTCATTCTTAGAATTTTTTGAAAACATCTCTCCCGAGGAGCTCTATGTGAATGTGACCAAAACCGATGCGGTCAAAATTATGACTATTCATAAAGCAAAGGGTCTGGATTTCCCGGTGGTAATCATTCCTTCGCTGGAGATGGTCTTAGAATCCCCATCACAGTTTATTGTCAAAGAAGAAGATAAACTTCGTCTCCTATATCTGAGGAAAATCTACAACCACTATTCTCCACATTTATCAAGGTTATATAGAGAAGAATACATCAGTTCTTTCATTGATGAATTAAATAATCTCTATGTTGCGCTTACACGTGCTGAAGATGAATTATACATTTTCTCGGCAGTAAGTATAGGAAGGAGGAAAAACCCTGCTTCCTCACTCTTGCCTTACCATAAGCAGGAGTATGGTAAACCAGATATCTATCTTACTGAAAAGGAGGAAATTTCTCCTGTTCTGGAGGTTCCTGCTGGACAGTATAAGAACTGGATAGAGGTATTAAAAGATGAATTTATAGATAAGACAGTTCTAAGAGATAAGGAGAGTATAGTTTATGGGGAGGTTATCCATGCAGTTCTCTCCCATATCGGTAACCTCTATTATAGAGAAAAATCTTCCCTTTTAACGGAGGCGATAGAAAAGGTAAAAGTTAATTTTCCTTACTTTGATAAATACGAAGAAATCAGGAAAACCATAACCACTCTTCTGGAGAAAGAAGAATTTAAAGAATTTTTTAGCCTTGCCGAAGGCTCGCTCTTTCAGGAGTTAGAATTGGTAGACCGTTTCGGGAATACCCAGCGTATTGACCGGCTCATTGTAAAGGAAGATTCGGTATGGCTTATAGACTATAAAACAGGCAAGGAGAGGAAAGACGAAGATATTGAACAGGTGAAAACATATCTCTCAATATTATGTGAAATATATCCGGGGAGGGAATTGAAAGGTTTTCTTATTTATTTAGATGATTATTCTCTAAATGTAGTTTATGAATAGAGTATTTACCTATAATCTGGGAGATAATTTTTTATTACGCATTACGGAGTTTGTGGAAGAAAATTATCTTAGAAAAGGTAAAGAGATAAATAAACTTGCCTTTGTCTTTGGAGGAAAAAGACCGGGACTTTTCCTAAAGCGGGAATTGGCAAAGAGAATTAAAAAAGGATTTATTGCTCCTAAGATTTTCTCTATGGATGAGTTTGTAGAATATCTTTTTGCCAAGCGCTTAAACTTCAGAAAGATTTCTCTTCTTGACGGAGCCTATATTCTCTATGAACTGGCTAAGAGAATTACTCCGGAAATTTTGCAAAAGAGGGAAAACTT
>JAMWCM010000091.1 GCA_023818355.1 Candidatus Omnitrophota bacterium | reverse complement strand
CTTGTACGCCTTTTGCCAGACGAAAACGGTAGCGCTTTCTATCAATAACTGGTTCAATAATCACATAGTCCCCTGGTTTTGCGCCATGTTTTTTATACCAACCTTTAACGCCGAAAAAACGATTTTGTTGAGGGTCAAATCTAAGTGGGTGAACAATATCATAATCATCAAACAAAACCTCCAATTTCATACTCTTTATTCCTGTAGGGAACCTCTCTTTATGTCTTAAACTTACCGGCACTATCCCATAATTAAGATATACTGAAGTAATTTTACTTTTTATTTCCTTTTCTTCCTGTGTCACATTATTTCCTTTAGAGTATTTGCATTTTTGGGTTTTGCCTCACATTTTATCGTTTTGCCAGAAATAAAAGTATCTTGTTTGAAGCCGTTGTATCCTATTTTCCCTTCTTTATGTGTATATCCTGCCAGAGTAACAGTTATAAGTTCTCTTATGGTTGAAGAATTTTTATCGTTTATATACATCGTAAGTAAATCAACGAGTATACCTATGAGTGTATCCTTTGATTTGCCGATAAGATAGTTACTTAATTCCTGATGCGTTCCAGTTGAGTATATTTTTATCACATTGGCTAATTCTTGATTCATATTATTATTCACTATGCAGTGGTTTCTATTCTTTCCTTTATCTTCTCTTCTAACTCCTGAGCAATTTGGGGATTTTCTTTAAGGAAAATCCGGGCATTGTCTTTCCCTTGACCAAGTTTTTTGTCTCCATAAATTAGCCAGGCACCAGATTTTTCAATTATACCCAATTCTATACCTAAGTCAAGAAGCCCGCTTTCCTTGGATATTCCTTCTTCATAATATATATCAAAATCTGCCTGCTGAAAAGGAGGGGCAACTTTATTCTTCACCACTTTTGCTTTTATTCTACTGCCAATAATATTTTCACCTTGTTTTATGGTCTCCTGTTTTCTTAAATCTATTCTTACCGAGGCATAAAACTTCAAAGCCCTACCGCCTGGAGTGGTTTCCGGATTCCCAAACATTACCCCAATCTTTTCCCTAATCTGGTTAATAAAAATTACACAGGTCTTGGATTTACTAATGGCCGCGGTTAATTTACGCATTGCCTGAGACATTAAACGCGCCTGAAGCCCTACTAATTGGTCACCCATTTCTCCTTCAATCTCTGCCCGGGGAACAAGGGCGGCTACCGAATCAATAACAATTACATCCACAGCATTGGAGCGCACAAGGGTTTCAGCAATCTCCAGGGCTTGCTCTCCGGTATCCGGCTGGGAAATTAATAAATCGTCAAGATTTACTCCCACCTTTTTTGCATAGGTAGGGTCTAAAGCATGTTCCGCATCAATAAAAGCCGCCACTCCTCCTGAACGCTGAGTCTGGGTAATGATGCTTAAAGCGAGGGTAGTTTTTCCTGAAGATTCAGGACCAAATATCTCCACTACCCTCCCCCGGGGAACCCCTCCCACTCCAATAGCATAGTCAAGAGCAAGCGAGCCCGTAGGAATTGCCGGAACCTCCAATTTTGTCTCCTGCCCCAATCTCATAATTGAACCTTTACCAAATTGTTTCTCAATCTGGGAAAGGGCAAGTTCTAAGGCGCGCTCCTTTTCCGCTTTTATATCTTTCTTCTCTTTTATCTCCGCCATAATGCCTCCTTTCTCTTTTATTTTTCTTATACTTAAATCTGTTAAAATTATATCCCTTTTACTTTTTCTTGTAAAGAAAAATATGATTGTTTTTTCGGAAAATTTATTTTATACTTAAGAAAAGTGAAAGCAGAAATCATCTCTATTGGCACAGAAATTTTACTTGGTCATATTCTCAATACCAATGCTAGTTATTTATCCCAGAAACTGGCAGAACTGGGAATTGATGTCTATTTTCAATCTACAGTGGGTGATAACCCAAAAAGACTTTCCTTCCTTCTAAGACAGGCTTTAAAGCGTGCGGAAATAATCATTACTACCGGTGGTCTCGGTCCTACAATAGATGATATTACTTTGGAAACTATTACGCAAACCTTCCATTGTAGACTTATATTGAGAAAAAAAATTCTCTCTCAGATAGAGAATCATTTTAAAAAACGCGGTCTTAAAATGCCGTCCATAAACAAACGGCAGGCATACCTTCCGGAAAATGCATATGTTTTAGAAAATAAAATAGGAACTGCTCCCGGATTTATTCTGAGAAAAGATAAAAAATTATTGATTGTTCTCCCCGGTCCTCCTTCTGAATTAATTCCCATGTTTGAAGAAAAAGTAATCCCTTTCTTAAAAGAAAAACTCAAAATAACGGAGATTATTTTTACACGAACCTTAAAAATCAGTGGTCTCTGCGAATCGGAAATTGCCGAAAAAATAAAAGACCTCCTTAAATTAAAACCTCCGCTAACTGTCGGAATATATGCCCATCCCCAGGAAATAGAATTGAAAATAACTGCCAAAGCAAAGAATAAAGAGATTGCTTTAAGAGGAATTTCTCAGATTGAAAGCGTTATCCGCAAGCGTTTTGGAGAATATATTTTTGGAAAAGATGAAGAAACTTTGGAGGAGGTGGTGGGGAGAGTTTTAACTAAAAAAAGAAAAACCTTGGCCGTGGCAGAATCCTGTAGCGGAGGATTAATTGCACACCGCCTCACAAATGTTCCCGGAAGTTCACATTATTTTATCTCCGGAATTGTAGCCTATTCCCAAAAGGAGAAAGTAAGACTACTTAAGGTCCCTGTAGAGGTTATTAAAAAATATGGAGCAGTAAGTAAAGAGGTGGCAGAAATTATGGCAAAAAATGTGCGCAAGATGGCAAAAGCGGATATCGGAATAGGGGTTACGGGAATCGCCGGCCCAAAAGGGGGTTCTTCTGATAAACCCGTGGGATTAGTTTATATTGGAATTTCTACAGAAAATAAAACCGAGGTTAAAGAATATCGTTTTTCAGGAGAGAGATTCGTGATAAAACTAAAAGCCTCGCAAGAAGCATTAGATATAGTAAGAAAAAAACTTTTAAGATAAAAATGGGTATACGCACTTTTATCGCCATAGAAATTCCGGAGATTTTGTGTGCGGAGTTCGCGCAACTCCAGGAGGAACTAAAGAAAGCCGAAGCGGATATAAAATGGGTAGAACCTAAGAATATGCATCTTACTTTAAAATTTTTAGGCGATACGGAAGAGACAAAGATTACAAAAATAAAAGAAAGCCTACAAAAAATCTCTCAGAAGGCGAACTCTTTTGAAATAAATTTCCGAGGTTTAGGAGCATTTCCTAACTTAGAATCTCCGCGTGTCCTCTGGATAGGGATAGAAAAAGGAAAAGATAAACTCTTTGAACTTGCTACAAAAATTGAAGATGAACTAAAGATACTTGGCTTCCCCAAAGAAAAAAGGCAATTTTCTGCTCATCTCACCTTGGGAAGGATAAGGTCATTCAAAAATAGAGAAAAATTAAAGAATACAATCAAAGAAAAAGTAAATTTTAAGGCAAGAAATAAAATGTATTTAAAAGAGATTGTTCTTTTTAAAAGCCAACTCACCCCTTCGGGACCAATCTATACCTGTCTGGCCAAATTCAACCTTCCTTCCACCCCGGGGGTGGAGTAGGTAAGTTTAATGAATTCAATTATTTTTGTTTGGGAGACGTGAAAGTATTTCTTCTTCTCCCTTCATATTGTCTATTTTAATTCCCTGCCATTTCCCCCGGGGAGAAAAACTTATCCAGAAGAAATGGTTCTGGGGATAAATCCGCAGAAGAATTCTTCCCTTATCCTGAACCTCTATAAACCCGCGAGAAGTATCCACCAGGGCGCCAATGTGCTTTTTCCGAACCTCGCTAATAATCTTCTGACATAACTGCCTCAGGGGTAAGGGCTGAATGAAATTTATTAAGTCCTCCAAAGCTGGCCTGCTCAGTTCAATTTTCTTATTGCTGAGCACAGAGAGCGCATAGGGCTTGAGGTTAAGTCGGGAAATCCCTTCTTCATTTTTCAATTCGTATTCATAAAGTTCAATCCGCGTGGTATTAACATAACTGAGCTTCCGCACAAAATCTTCATTGAAATTTCCCGCAATAATCACTATACGGGGAGCAAGAGTGATATCTATTTTTTCTCGGCTATATTTTTGGACGATGGAGTTAAGATTATTGAGAATCCAGTCAAAATGTTCAAGAGCACGCAGGATCACTACTTCGTCTCCTCCCGTTTCTAACTCTATAATTACCAGTTCACCCAAAATGTCCACGGCTAAGATGTCTAGAGGATTTTTGGTGATAATCAGATTGCGGTCTAAAATCCTTAATCCGCGTTCTAAGTTGGAGATTCCCTCAATGAGTAAATGCATAATCTCCTCTTTGAGGGGAGGGTCGGAATTTTTGTTATTTTTATGATTGAATAATTTGGGGAATAGAGGTCTTTCTCTGTCCATCGGTTACCCCCTTTTCTTTAGCAGGTTCTTCTTTTATTCTTATAAGTAAAAGACTACCTTCCTGAGAAAGTTCTTGCCCTTGATGAAAGCGATGAATTTTTTCAAAAACTTTATTCATCAACTTGCCTATATTCCAGGTGCGATATTGTGCAATCACTTCTTTCAGACCGTTGATTCCAAATTCCTTCCCTTCTCTATTCTTTAATTCCACAACCCCTGAAGTAAAACAAACAATTAAATCTTCTTTATTTAAATTTAATTCCATATCCGAGAAATTTACATTCCTGGCTATCCCTAAAGGAGTAGAATCCATCGCCTCGTAAACCGCTATCTCTTGGCTACTTTCTGATGCCAGAAGCATCGGTTCTTGTCCAGCATTGGCAAAATTTAAGATTTTCTTTTCTGTATCTAAGATAAGATATAGACAGACAGCATACATCCCTTTTGCTCCTTCTGTAAAAAGGAGATTATTCAGCGCATTTAAGACTGTGCGTGGGCGTTTATGGAGCGGTGCCTGAATACGGAATTCATTTATCAACTTTGTAAGATAATTAACCGTCTCCAGACTTTTCCCCGGAGCCTTTCCCATTAAAACGCCAAAGCGATGCTCGTCCAATTTCATAATATCAAAGAAATCGCCTTCTACATCATGGGGTGAGGAGGTTTTAATCATAATTTCTAAAGTAGCGGTGGATAGACTACGGTTAACCAGGGTCTCATTTTTAAGTCGGCGTGCAAGTTC
>JAMWCM010000090.1 GCA_023818355.1 Candidatus Omnitrophota bacterium | reverse complement strand
TTCTCCATCTGACTGGGATATTTTTGTAAATTTACATAAACAATCCGGATGGTATGGGCATTTTGCCTATCACTATGGCACAGTAAATGTCTATGAAGACTTTGCCACTATTTATGAGATGCTCTTAATTGATCCTTCAGGACTTGAAGAAAGAGCTTCTAAGAGTGAAATTCTTAAGAAGAAAATAGAGATTGTGAGTAAATATTTGCCTTAAGGAGAGCTTTACAAAATTCATTCAACCCTTATTATGTTATTTTCGTTAATCTCGTTATTATCGTTAACTGGCTTGACAAACTTTTTTGATAGTTTTGAATTATAATACCCCCTTCTTACACTTCGTAAGTGCAATTTTATCTCTGTTGTAACAGTATGAATATAAAAAACTTGTATCACTATATTTTTGACACTTACGAAGTGTAGAAAGGTAAGAAGTGTAGAAAGGTAAATATTATATTGACAAAATCGTAAATTTGTGTTATAATTAAAATGGGGTATAAAATATTTTAAAAGTATAAAATTTGTAATATTTAACCCGGTTTTTGGTTAAAATAAATAGGGGGGAAAGGTGAGAGTTAAGATTTTAGGATGGACAATTTCTCTACTGCTTTTCCTTTCTTTATCGACGGAAGCGATTTTTTTCTCCGAAGAGTTTAATTTTTCTTCTCCGCTTTCGCCATCTTTACCTTCTTCGGAAATCTCCCTTCCTGCGCAGGAAGAAGGAAGTTTGCACCTTCCTTTTCCCCAGGCATCACAGTCTTCTCAAACCGAAGAATTAACTCTTCCTAAGCCGATAAATCTCTTTCCTTCTGCCGAAATAAATTACCCGGAAGTTCTTGCAGAACCAGTTTTTTTATTTAAAGCATTGTCAGCAGAAGAGAAAAACATTCCTTTCCTTAATCATTCGGGGATGGAGCTTTCGCCTCCCACTGATTTTTCAGAGAGGATTTTCCCGGAATTGAACAAAAATAATCTGTGGGAAAAGTTTCTTTCCGGGGAAAAGAAAGATTTATTAACATACCTTGGGCAATGGTTAAAAGAAAAGAATTTAAGCAAATTAGAAAAAACTGAATTGATAAAACTCTTCCTCGTTCTTTCTGGTTATCCCTTAGAACCCGAAGTCATCTCTTCTAAACTTAATGTATTGCCAGAAGAAATTCCTTTATCCGCGCTTCCTCAGGAAGAATTTTTCAACATAAAAGAAAAAATTCAAGAATTTTTTCAGAAAAACGGAGAACTAATTCTGGAGAAATTAGCGGATTTTGGGGTTGCGGGAACAATATTCTATGCGCGGGAGATATTTCCTCATTTATCTTTTTCTGAACAAAAAGAGACAGTAAAAAAAATTGTAGAAATGGAGAGGAAGGGAAACTTCTTAGAAAAAAAACTTACCGCCCTTACCAGCCTCCAGATCTTGGAATTGGTAAATAAAAAAGACCTGGAGAAGTTGATGAATGTGCTTGTGAACAATCTTGATGCCTATGAGGGTAATTTTCTTTTCTTTGATTTAACAAAGGCTAAAGAGGTATGGGATAATCTCTTAAAAGAAGGGCTTAAGGGTCTTGCTAAAGCCTGGGAAAATCAGGGGGTGATTTTTGCGGTGGTAAGCACCAGTGCCGGAATTTTTCTGCTCTCTTCAATGGCTGCCTTTCCCTTTGTGGGTTTTATTCCCAAGGAAGTGATGAGTTTTGAAGAATTCCTAAGATTGGTGACCAAAGTATGGCTGGAGACACAGAAGCCAGGGGAATTTCCCCTCTCTTCCGGTTTTCCCTGGGAAGGAAATATTCTCTCCGGATATTATGCTTTAGTTTTTCTTTTCTGGTTGGTTCGTAAGAGAATTTATGGAATATTCGCTAAGAGAAAGATAGATAAAGAGGCAATGGCTAAGATTTTGATTAAAGCCAAACCGGTTAACCGCAGGACTCATCTTCTCTCTCCCCAAGCACGGATAAGAAGAGATGAATTACCGGAGGATATAGAAATAAGGTTAAGGAGGATAAAATACTGGGCAAATTATCTGGCCAACCTGAAGAAAACATAATCCTCAGTCCTTTAAATTAGCATTTTATTTCTTTACAATTTTTATTTTTCGTGTTATATATTATTTTGGAAAAAAATGAAGCGCATAACTTATTTAATTTTTCTTTTAGCAACTCTATCCGCACCATCTACCCTTTCTACCGAAAAAGGGGAAGTCTTCCGGCGTCTAAAAGTAATTTCTTCCCCGGAATTTATTTTTTCTCATCTTAAAAGTCAGCAACTACTTAGCACAGTAAAAGAGGATGTTTATCAACCAGAAATCCAGAAAATCTTGTCCGACTTGAGAAAAGCAGGGATTAAGAAAATCTATTTTATAGAACTTCCTTCTTTAGACCCAAAAACCGCTACGGAGACTAATCCGAGCGGAGGGAAAAATTTCCCTGAGGTTCAGGATTTGTTAAAAAAAGAATTAGGGATTGAGATTAAGGAGGAAGATAGCGGGGTTATCCTTCTTCCCTTCTCCTTAGTTAATGAGAAAAAGGAAAAGAGAATAATTATTTTACTTCATGAATTAACCCATATTTTGAAAGATGCTGACCCGGAAATAGGGAGGGAGGAGTTTGAGTATTACCAGAAGCGAATTGCGGAATTATCTAACCTGAAATTAGACAATGCCGCCGGAGATGAGAGGTTTACTCCGCTGGAGGAGAAGTTTTTAGATGAACTATTATCCACCTTAGGAAATTTTATTTTAATGCGCTATCTTATAGCAAAAAATTTTCTCTCTTATGTTTCTCCTTATTTAGAAATAAAAATAGAAAACTATAGTAGAAAATGCCTGGAGGAAACTACTCCTGATGAAGAAAAAGAAATGCTTTTTAAACTGGCTTATTTTTTAAGTGTGATTCCATTTAGAGTTCTTAACAATACATCAGAATGGGAAAAAAAACTAAAAGAGCTCTTTAAAGCCCATTTGCCTCCGGAAAGGATTGAGGAAATTATTACCAAGGTTTTTATCCCCTTAACGAACAATATGAAAGATAATCCCTATCCAACCTTGCAGTGGCTACGCAGATATTTTTTCTGATTTTTAATTGACTATGCTTAAGATATTTATTCTTCCCTTACTCAATTTCCTTTTTATTGTTATTGAGCCGGCCTCTGTCCGGCGTATAAAAGAAAATAGAATATTTTCTCCTCCGGGATTTGTTCAAGAGATTGTTTTAAAACAGGAGGAAATTTTAGATAGTTCTCTTAAAAAATTTTTATCTAAGAAAGCCGAGGAAATAGTTAGCCAGTTTCAGCAGGGAAGATTAAATATAGAAGGAATAGAAAGCCAGATAAAGGGAATTACCTATACACGAGAATTGGCGGAAAAAACCCTCTCCCTCACCAATAAAGAAATAGAGCAGAGGAGAAACTTTGAGGAGGTAAGTGAGGATGAGGAAAAGGACCTCTATTTCTGGATGATAAAGATAGTTTATACCCTCGCTTCACGGGAACTGGTTTCTCTGATAATTTCTGAAATTGAAGATGAAGAATTGCAAGAAAGACTTGCGAAAAATTTCCTTGATATTCATTACGGAGGAGGGGAAGGGTTAATCTCCGATGATTTCTATTTAGCCATCAAACTTATCACTGAATACGGAGACCTGGTTCCTAAGAGTTTTTTGTCTCTTTTTAATAGAGAGGGAATTAATAATGATAACATTCTCTCTGTCTGGGTAAAGGTTCCTGCACAAAGAGTTTCTACACAGCCCCTTAAAGCAACCTATCAGTATCGGGTTACGGTAAAAAGGGGAGAAGAGATTATTTCTGCCGAATTTATCCTGAAAGTCTCTCTGGGAGAGGAAGCAGAAAGGGAGGTATTGAAAAGTATTCTCCGGGAGATAAAAAAATATTCTATAGACTTTCCACAATTTAACTCTCCGGGTGACTGGGTGGAAAATTTTGTCTGGGAAGATGGAAAACAGAACTACTTCCTTGCCTTTACCCAGAAATCATTGTTGCGTGATTATATCCAGAGTTTAGCCAAGATACGGGAAATTTTATCTGAACATCCCCATTTAATTATAGAGCTGGAGAAAGATATTTTAACCACTGCCTTAAAATTCTGGAAAGAGACCAGAAAAGGGACAAAAGGACTTTTGGTCTCCCTTTCTCCGGGAGATATCTCCCTCTTCTTTAAAAAAGGTAAATGGGAACATCGCTTTGTGGGGATTGAGAAATCTTCCTGGCTTACCTGGGAAGAGGTAATTAGAGAAATGAATAAATATGGATATTCTCCAGAAGCAATTTCCGGAGCAATGAGAGAGAATTGAATTCCCTTGATAATTTTTTAATTTGTGCTATAAATGTAAAAATAAAACCTGCTAAATAATGCCTGATTATTTAGAAATTTTCAGGGGCTTAAACCAAAAAAAGATTAAATACATTGTTGTTGGCGGTTTGGCAGTAAATTTCTTAGGGGTTCCCCGCATGACCTATGATATAGACCTCCTTCTTTATTTAGAAGAAAGCAATCTTAGAAAGTTTCTCCGGTTGATGAAGGAGTGGGGGTTTAAACCGAAACTTCCGGTGGAGATTATGGACTTTGCCGATCGGGAGAAGAGGAGGAATTGGATAAAACAAAAAAATATGAAAGCCTTCAATTTAGTTAACCCCGATTGGGAAATTTCCGAAATTGATATTGTGCTAAATACTCCTGTGGACTATTCTCAGGCAAAAAAAAATTTAAGCTATTTCCATTTAGGAGGAGTTTCTATTCCGGTTATCTCTATTAGAGACCTCATAAAGATGAAACAGGTATCTAACCGTCTTCAGGACAAAAAAGACATAGAAAATCTTAAAAAGATTTTATATGAAAAAAAATAAATATGTCGGTTTTGCTTACCATTTAAGCATAAAAAAAATTCGTGCATACCAGAAAATGCCCTTAGAAAAAAGGCTCGCCTGGCTATACCAGGGAAATCTTCTGCGCAAGGCATATCCCAGAAGGATTATTGAACTGCAAAATAAATTTCGTGAAGGCAAGATTTAACAAATCCCTTTATACACTTCCTAAGTGTCAAATTCCTGCCGAATTTTTCCCGCAGGTAATTTAAAATATTTTGTGGAAATTTAACTTGAAAAAAATAAAAAGAGGGTGTAACCTCCATCTAGCCCATTCCACTAAGTGGTGGAAGTAAAGGGCTAAAATGAATTAACCCTTTAAAAGAAAG
>JAMWCM010000089.1 GCA_023818355.1 Candidatus Omnitrophota bacterium | reverse complement strand
AAAAATTTCCTGTAAAAACCTTAGGGATTTTTTTTTATTATTTTTGGCCTTTAATCCCTCCTTTAGATATGCTCCTAAGATTCTCCTTCCTTCTTAAACTAACTGCCTTGGGATAAAGTTTCCCCTAAAATCTTTTCCTCCATCTTGCTCACCTCCCTTTTTAACTTTTTGTTTTATCAGAAGAGAGAGCAAGATGGAATTAAATTTAGCTCAGTTTATCATAATAGAGTGAAAAGACCCAAAATTAACATCTTGATTTAGTAATAACAGAAAATTTTATAATCTATTATTTTTATAAATAAATCTAAATATTATCTATTTAATATTATGTATTTTAGGAACTTTTGCAGAGAAAAGTTTCCTTGCTTCACCCACCAAGAACAATGACCCCGTTACCAAAATTAAGTCTTCTTCCTCTGCTTTATCTTTTGCCAGACTGATTGCCTCTTTTACATTTTTAGTTAAATAGATTTCGGATTTCGGATTTCGGATTTCGGATTTTATAAAATTTGGCTCCTCTGCCCTCGGATTATTTGCCTTGGTCAGGATTATTTCATTTGCAATTTCCGCAAGCTCTTCACAAATCCCTTTTATATATTTATCCTTAGATATTCCCAAAACCAAAATCAATCTCTTATATTTAAAATATTTCTTTACTGCCTCTTTTAGGGCATGTGCACTCGCCCGATTCTGCGCTCCATCTAAAATAATCAAAGGACTCTCATTTATTTTTTCTAATCTTCCTGGCCAAAATACTTTCTTAAACCCTTCATAAATTGCCTCGGAAGGGATATAAACTTGATAATATCTTAAAGCCTCAATTATCCCCAAGGCAACACCGGCATTGATCAATTGATGCTCTCCGATGAGCGGCATCTCTAAAGGAGAATATTCTTCAAAAATTCCCCTTATGCGGAAAATTTCTCTCCGATGATTAAAGTCAATCTCTTCAAAAAAGATATTTTTTCCCACTTCAAATAAGCGCGCATTTTTCTTTTTACAGGTCTCAGCGATAACCTCCCTTACTTCTTTCTCCTGTGGAGAAGTAACTACAAGGGAATTCTCTTTAATAATCCCACATTTTTCACGGGCAATTGCGGAAAGGGTATTTCCTAATTTATCGGTATGTTCAAAACTTATGGAGGTAATCCCGCAGACAAGTGGGTTTAATACATTGGTGGCATCCAATCTTCCTCCAAGACCAACTTCTGCCACTACAAAATCTAAGTTGTTTTCTGCAAAATATGAGAAAGCAAGTGTGGTGTATAATTCAAAAAAAGAAAGTTTTTCTTTTAATTTTTCAATCTTTGGTTTTATCTCTTCTACAAGACTAACTACCTCTTCTTCGCTAATATTCCTCCAACTCCTGTTTATCCCTATCCTTATCCTTTCGCGAAAATCAACCAAATGCGGTGAGGTATAAAGTCCTACAGAGAAACCTGCTTCATTTAAGATAGAAAAAATCATTGCCGAAGTGGAACCTTTACCTTTCGTTCCTGTAATGTGAATGGATTTGAATTTTTTTTCAGGATGATCAAAAAGAGAAAGTAAATTGTGCATCCGCTCCAGACGAAAAGCGGATTTATAAGAATATGTAGATATCCTCTCGTAGTTGACGAAAGATTCCAGATATTTAATAGCCTCACTATAGAGCATTACATAAATACGAAAATCCTAAACAAATCCTAATATCTAAATCCCACTGTTCCAAACAGATGTTTAGAATTCAGAAATTCGGATTTAGTGTTTAATGTCTAAAGTGTCTTATTCCGGTAAAGACCATACAGATTCCTGCCCTATCGGCAGCAGCAATTATTTCCTTATCCGAGGTTGAACCCCCGGGTTGAATTATTGCCTCTATTCCTCCTTTAACCGCCTCCTCAATTCCATCGGGTTTTGGGAAGAATGCATCTGAACCTAAACAGGAACCCTTAGCTTTAATTCCTGCCTTTCTCAAAGCAATAATTACAGAATCTACCCGACTCATCTGTCCGGCACCAATTCCTACGGTTTTCGTCTCTTGAACCAAGACAATGGCATTGGACTTTACATGTTTTGCCACCTTATCGGCAAAGAGTAAAGATTTAATCTGCTCTTCAGTAGGCTTCTTCTTCGTAACTATCTTTAAATCTTCTTCCTTTACACTCAATTCATCTCTCTCTTGCACCAAAATCCCTCCGGAAATCTTCTTAAAATCTAATTCCCTGACCGGTAACCGGTGGTCAGTAACGGGTAACTCTATAATCCTTAAATTTTTCTTTCGCTTAAGAATCTCCAATGCCTCGGGTTCATATCCTGGAGCAATGACACATTCCGTAAACTCAAAGTTATAAATTTCTTTTGCCGTCTCTTTATCTACAATCCTGTTTAATCCCACAATCCCCCCAAAAGCGGATAAGGAATCACATTTTAAGGCATCTAAATAAGCCTCAACCAATGTCTTTGCCTCGGCAACTCCACAGGGATTGTTGTGCTTAATGATACAGACAGCAGGGTTTTTAAATTCATTGACCAAATCCCAGGCTGACTGGAGGTCTAAAATGTTATTAAAAGATAACTCCTTCCCATGTAATTGTTTTGTATCCACAATATTTTGAATTTCGGATTTTGAATTTCGGATTTTATATAGCGCTGCTTTCTGATGGGGATTTTCTCCGTAACGCAAGTCTTGAATTTTCTCAAATTTCATTTCTAAGACTTGAGGAAAACTCATCTCTTCAGCTTGTAGCGCGTAGCCTGTAGCCTGTAGCTCATTTTTTAGAAACTCAGCAATGGCTTTATCATACTCCGCAGTGCGCTGGAAGACCTCAACCGCAAGTTTAAATTTTGTCTCCTCTGACAAACAACCGTTGTTCTCCCGCAACTCCCTTAGAATTTCCGGATATTTTGTGGGATTACAGACCGCACCTACATACTTATTATTCTTTGCTGCGGAGCGCAACATGGAAGGTCCACCGATATCAATGTTTTCAATTGCCTCCCCTATGGAAACATCTTCTTTTTGAATCACCTTCTCAAAGGGATAGAGATTAATTACCACCAAGTCAATCATTTCTATACTATATCTTTTGGCTTGCTCCCTATGTTCTTTATTATCGCGTATAGCCAGAATCCCTCCATGGATTTTGGGATGAAGTGTCTTTACCCGACCGTCGAGCATTTCCGGAAATCCTGTATATTCCGCAACCTCTCGCACTTTTATCCCTTTGTCCTGTAGCAATTTTGCCGTTCCCCCGGTAGATAAAATCTCAATCCCCAAATCAACCAGACCTTTAGCAAAATCTACAATTCCTGTTTTGTCTGAAACGCTGATGAGCGCCCTCTTTACTCTATTCATTTTAACCTCCTCTCTAAAAACTTTTTTCTCAAAAGGTATGTAATCTTTTGTTGAAAATTATTTTTAATCTTTCTCCCATCCACATATGCTACCGGCATAATTTCTATAGAGGTGTTTGTCAGAAAAATTTCATCCACATTATAGAGTTCATGCCTGGTAAAAGGAGTTTCTTTGAGTTCTATATCCATTTCCGAGGCTAATTCCATAACTACCTTGCGGGTAATTCCGGGAAGAACCCCTAAATATAACGGAGGAGTAAGTAAAACTTTATCTTTCACCACAAAAATATTACTCACTGTCCCTTCAGTAATAAACCCAGCCCGATTTAAAAGAATTGCCTCAAAGAAATCCCCCCCTTCCATCCTCGCTAAAATTCCATTTAAGAAATTCCCCATCTTTGCCTGCGGGAAAACAGAGGCAAGAGAATCTTTAAAAGTAGGCACCGTAATTATCTTAACCCCATTTTCATAAAAATCTTTCGGATAAATTCTCGGAGGTCTGACTAAGATATCTATCTTACCTAAAAAATTTATGCTTAAACGGATGTAAGCATCTTTTAACTTTGAGGTTTCTAATTCCTTTAAAATTTTTTGCTTTAATTCTTTCCGTGAGCAAGGAAGTTTAATTTGTATTGACCTTGCCGATTCCTCCAAGCGCAGAAGATGCTCTTTTAAGCAAAAAATCTTCCCCGCATATGCCCGCATGGTCTCAAAGACATTAGCCCCTAAATCAAAAGGCATACTCTCTTTTTGTAGCTTGTATTCTATAGCCTGTAGCATTTTTCTCGGCAATCTTTATTGCTTTCAACAATGCCTCTGCTTTATGAAGAGTTTCATAGTATTCCCGTGTGGGATCGGAATCAGCAACTATCCCTGCCCCTACCTGAACATAGACTTTCCCCCGGGTAAGAATAAAGGTGCGGATTACAATATTTAAGTCCATATTTCCATTAAACCCCAAATATCCTATAGAACCACAATAAATACTTCTTCTCACTGGTTCAAGTTCTTCAATAATCTCCATACAGCGTATTTTTGGACAACCCGTAATTGTTCCTCCGGGGAAGGCTGCCCGGATAAGGTCAAATCTATCTTTATTCTTAGAAAGTATCCCACAGACATTGGAAACGATATGGATCACATGGGAATATTCCTCCAGAACCATAAACTCATCAACCTTGACTGTCCCATAATCGCAGACCCTTCCCAAATCATTTCTCTCTAAGTCCACAAGCATAATGTGCTCTGCACGCTCTTTTTCATTCAGAATAAGTTCTGCCCTTAACTTTAAATCCTCCTCTTTATCTTTTCCCCGGGGACGCGTTCCCGCGATTGGCCTTGTCTGCACAAACCTGTCCTCTACCTTCAACAACCTTTCGGGAGAAGAAGAAATAACCTTCACCTCTGGAAAATTTAGATAAGCAGCAAAAGGAGAAGGATTTATCTCTCTCAAAATCCGGTAGAGGGAAAAGGCTTCAATATTGGATTCTATGACAAATCTCTGGGAAAGATTCGCCTGATAGATATCTCCCTTGCTTATATATTCCTTAGCGCGTCTTACAATCTCTTCAAAACCCTCTTGGCTAAAATTTGAATTTATTTTTAAATCCTTTTCTTCATCCCACACAAAATTGAATTTCTTCTCCTCGTCTCGGGGGTTGATGGTTTCTAATCTATAGATTAAATCTTCAATCTTTTCTATCGCCTCACTGTAGGCTTTATCATTATCTTTTGAATAAGCATTACTGATGAGGAAAATTTTATTCTCCCAATGGTCAATGGCAATTACTGTATCATAGAAAGCAAGGTAAATCTCAGGAAGGCAAAGGTCATCTTTAGCCTGGCAGGGAAGTTTTTCAAAAAGCCTTCCTAAATCATAGG
>JAMWCM010000088.1 GCA_023818355.1 Candidatus Omnitrophota bacterium | reverse complement strand
AGGAATTCCTTTCTCAAAATAGACATCTAAATAAAGAGGCCTATCCGGGGTTTCGGAAATGGGCCGGGTTAACTGATAGGCATCCTCCGGAGGCTCCTCAGCAGGGTCCTCCAATTTTCCACATTCAATACTTACTCCCCAGAGATTCTGGTCAATGGAATAAGGGCTTTCTTTAGTGATTTCAATGGGGATGTTATTTCTCTGCGCATAATCTATCTCCTCCTCCCTTGATTTCAGTTCCCAGATTCTCAAGGGAGCGATGATTTTCAATTCTGAAGAAAGCAGAGAAATGGAGACCTCAAAGCGCACCTGGTCATTTCCCTTCCCCGTGCAACCATGGGCAACAAATCTTGCCTTCTCTTGCTTAGCAATCTCTACGAGATGCTTGGCAATTAAAGGTCTGCTCAAAGCCGTGGATAAGAAATATTTCCCTTCATAAATGGCGTTAGCCTTTAATGCCTGCCAGCAATAATCTTCAATAAACTCTTTTTTCAAATCCTTTATACAAACCTCATCGGCTCCGATTAATTTAGCTTTCTCAGCCAATTTCTTTAAATCTTTACCCTGTCCCACATCCGCAAGAAAGGCAATTACCGCAAATCCTTTTTTCTTTAACCAGTGTAAAGCAACCGAGGTATCCAGACCTCCGGAATAAGCCAAAACTAATTTTTTCATTCAATCTCCTTTTAACTCAACAGTCTTATTAAAATCGCTTTTTGCACATGTAGTCTATTCTCTGCCTGTTCAAAGACAAGCGAGTATTTGCTTTCTATAACTGCCTCGGTAATCTCCTCTCCCCGATGACAGGGAAGACAGTGTAAAATGTAGGGATTATTTTTTGCTTTCTCAATAAGTTCTTCATTTATCTGAAATCCCTTAAAATCACGCAGGCGTTTCTCTCTCTCCCTCTCCTGTCCCATACTCACCCAGACATCGGTATAGAGAAATTCCGCAGTCTTTGCCACCTCAAGAGGACTCTTTACTAAACTAATTTCGGATTTGGTTTCTTGAGCAAATTCTTTAGCCTCTTCAAAAATTTCTCTCCTCGGCTGGTATTTTTTGGGAGTGGCAATAAAAAGATTAATCCCCAATTTAGCACAGGCATAGAGAAGTGAATGCAAAACATTATTCCCATCTCCGATGAATCCTAAATTAACCCCCTTGAGTTTACCCTTTTTTTCTTTTATCGTAAAAATATCCGCAAGCGCCTGACAGGGATGAAGGAGGTCCGAGAGACCATTGATTACCGGAACTGTGGCATACCTTGCCATCTCCAAAACATTCTCCTGGGAAAAAGTGCGCAAAACTATCCCCTCCACATATCTACTTAATGTGCGGGCAATGTCCTTAATCGGTTCTCTCACTCCCAACTTCACCTGTTCGGGGCCTAAATAAAAAGCATTCCCACCCAATTGATACATCCCCACCATAAAAGAAACATGGGTTCTTAAAGAGGGTTTTTCAAATAAAAGGGCGATGGTTTTCCCTGCCAAAACCTGCGCAAATTTCTGCGGATTTCTCTTTAACTCCTCACTGAGGGATAAAATATCCTCTATCTCTTCTACCGACCAATCTTTTATACAAATAAAATCCCTTTTCATTAAAATTACTGCTCTTTAAGCACATCCTCCAATATCTTAACCGCCTTATCAATCTCTTTCTTCTTCACATTAATTGCCGGCATAATGCGCAAAACTTTATCCTGTGTGCAGTTTATCAATAATCCGCGTTTAAGACATTCTTCCACAATAGGTTTACCTAAAATATCCAGTTCCATTGCCAGCATCAACCCCATCCCCCGGATTTCCCGAATAAAATTAAATTTTTCTTTAAGCATCTTTAGTTTCCCCTTTAAATAATCTCCCATCTCATAACAGTTCTTCAAAAGATTTTCTCTCTCAATTGCCTCCAGAACCGCTAAGGCTGTTTTACAAACCAATGGACTTCCGCCAAAAGTAGAAGCATGCATTCCCGGCTTAAAGTAATCAGCAATCTCTTCTTTCGCCACCATCGCGCCTATGGGAAGACCCCCACCCAGGGATTTCGCCAAAGTCATCATATCGGGAGTTACTCCATAATGCTGGTAACAGAAGAGTTTTCCCGTCCTCCCCATTCCAGTTTGCACTTCGTCCACGATGAGGAGAATCTTCTTCTCTTGGCATAACCGGTATAATTCCTTCACAAATGCAAAATCCGCAACCCTTACCCCTCCCTCTCCCTGAATCAATTCTATAATCACCGCCACTGTTTTTTCATTGATTGCTCTCTTTACCGCCTCAATATCATTAAAGGGAATGTGCACAAAACCCGGAAGTAAAGGCTCAAAGCCTTCCTGATATTTTCTCTGACCGGTAGCCGAAAGTGTAGCCAAGGTTCTTCCATGAAAGGAATTTTCAAAAGCGATGATTTCAAAGCGTTTTCCTTCACCATAAAGGCGTGCCAATTTAAATGCCGATTCATTTGCCTCAGCCCCTGAATTGCAGAAAAAAACTTTCCCCGGGAAAGATAAATTAATGATTTTTTTTGCCAAGCGTGCCTGGAGATGGTGATAGTAGTTGTTGGAAACATGGATTAATCTCTTTGCCTGTTCCTTTATACGGGAGGTAACCTTAGGATAACAATGTCCCAAGCAACTCACTCCCCATCCGGGAAAGAAATCAAGGTATTCTCTCTGTTCCAGGTCCCAGACCCGCGAACCCTTTCCCCGGCTCAGAGAGATCGGCAGACGGGTATAGGTATTCATCACATACTTCCTATATAACTCCATAACCTCTTCCGTCTTCATTTCTATATCTGAAATTATCTTATAATTTCCGTTCCGATTCCCTTATCCGTAAAAATCTCCAAGAGGAGCACATGGTTAATACGGCCATCAATAATGTGAGTCTTTTTTACGCCTCCTTGAAGTGCATTTATGCAAGCCCTTACCTTAGGAATCATTCCGGTTTGAATAACTTTGCGCTCAATTAACTCTTCTACCTCCTTCTGGGTAAGGGTAGAAATTAAAGAACCCTCATCCTCAGGATTGCGCAAAATCCCTTTTGTGTCTGTAAGGAGAATAAATTTTTCGGCATTCAGACTTACTGCAATGGCTGAGGCAACTTCATCGGCATTGACATTATAAGTAAATTTATCTTCTCCTTTTCCTAAGGGAATAATAATCGGGATTGCTTTCTCTCTCAGAACCTCTCTTATCGGAGAAGGATTTATCTCCGTGATTTCTCCAACAAAACCCAAATCAATCTCCCCTTCCCTCTTTTTCCTAACCCTGATAATCTCTTCTTTTTTTCCATCCAACCCTTTCGCCTCCACTCCCAAATCTTTAACCATCTTCACCAATCTTTGATTTATTTCTTTAAGCGCACCTTCCACGATTTTTATCATTACTTCATCAGTAACCCGACTCCCTTCAACAAACCTTACAGGTTTTCCTAACTGGGCTGCTTTTTGTGTAATGAAAGGACCACCTCCGTGCACAAGCACCGGTTTAATTCCTACAAAATATAAAAAGATAAGGTCTTCTAGGAGACGCTTTTGGGCTGTCTCACTGAGGATTACTTTCCCTCCATACTTAATTACAAAAATCTTATGGCGAAAATCCCGAATATAGGGCAGCGCTTCAATCAAAACATCCGCTTTTTTAATTATCTCCTCCATAACAACTTAAAGATTATTCATAACCAGCATTAATCCTAATGTATTCTTCAGAGAGGTCGGTCGTCCAGAGAAAATATTCCTCCTTACCGAGATTTAAATCAATCTCTATCTCCACATCCCTATTCTCCAAAATTTTCTTTAATTGTCTGGAAGCATTCTCCATAGGCTTACCATTTTTAAAAACAAATTTTTCTGCGAACCGAATAGCTAATTTCTCAGGATTAAAATTTACCCCCGAAGCTCCACAGGAAGCAATCACCCTTCCCCAGTTGGGATTTTCTCCATAAATTGCCGATTTAAATAAGGGAGAGGAAGCAATTCTCCGGGCTATCCTTTCTGCTCCATACTTATTCTCCGCCCCTTTTATCCGAAGAGTAATGAACTTGGTTGCTCCTTCTCCATCATAAACAATCTCCCGAGAGAGATGCTGGCAGACAAATTTAAGAGCCTCCTGAAAAATAAAAAATTCTTTACTCCTTTGATTTTCTATCCTTTTATTTCCGGCAAGCCCATTTGCCATAATGATTAATGTATCATTGGTGCTCATCTCTCCATCTACACTGATGCGATTAAAAGAAACCCCAACCGCTTCTCTAAGTGCTCTCTTCAACAAACTTAATTTTATATTTAAATCGGTGGTAATGAAGCAGAGCATGGTTGCCAGATGGGGAGCGATCATCCCTGAACCCTTTGCCATTGCGCCAATTTTTATTTTCTTTTTTGAAATATTCAACTCCACCGCAATCTCCTTGGGTTTCTTATCGGTGGTCATAATCGCCTGGGAGGCTAATTCTGCTTTATCTTTTCCCCGGTTAGCCACTAAAAGAGGGATGGCGCGCTCAATTTTTTTCCGCGGTAATCTCTTCCCAATAATTCCTGTAGAAGCAATCAATACAAACTGAGACTTTATATTCAGCTCTTCTGCCAACTTAGCGGTAATCCTTTGGGCATCCTCCAAACCTTTCTTTCCCACCGCACAGTTAGCATTTCCACTATTAATGATAATTGCCTGGGCTTCCTTATATTTATTTATTCTTTTTCGGTCAAGAATTATATGGTTAGCCGGAAAACGCGAAGCAGTGAATAAGCCGGCGGTCAGCGCAGGAATCTGTGAATAAATGAGGGCTAAATCCAGCTTTCCCCCTTTCTTTATTCCACAGGAGATACCGTTTGCCTCAAAACCTTCAGGGGCAGTTATTCCCCCTTTAATTATTTTCCATTTAACCATTAAACTATCTCAGTCCCAGGGTTTCTTCCCAGTCCATCATAATATTCAAATTCTGCACTGCCTGACCGCTGGCTCCTTTACCCAAGTTATCAATCGCGGAAATAACCACTGCGGTATCTCTATCCGCCTCTAAGCCAATATCGCAGTAATTACTGAATTGCACTTCCTTTATCCGCGGATAGACTCCCTTCTCCAGGATGCGGATAAAAGGTTCATTCCTGTAGAATTCTTTATAGAAATTGATTAACTCCTCCGTAGAAAATTCCTTCTTCAATTTCACATAAACACAGCTTAAAATCCCACGGCTGAGCGGTAGAAGTTGAGGGACAAAAATAATTTTAAAATTTTTCTTCCCGATAAAAGAGAGCTCCTCTTCAATCTCCGGGATATGCTGATGCCTGTTTACCTTATAGGGAGAAACCGATTCATCCACCTCACTGAA
>JAMWCM010000087.1 GCA_023818355.1 Candidatus Omnitrophota bacterium | reverse complement strand
TTGCTTACCGACCAGGGGGTAAATGAGGATTTTATGGCTTTACCTTCGCTTCTGGCAACGGGAGCGGTCCATCATCATCTGGTAAGGAAGCAACTGCGCACCCAGTGTAGTATACTTGTAGAAACCGGAGAAGCCCGTGAGGTGGCTCACTTTGCTCTTTTATTTGGTTATGGAGCAGATTGTATCCATCCCTATTTAGCCTTGGCTACGCTTGGAGAGATGACTGCAACCGGAGAGATAGAATTGGATTTTAAAATTGCCCAGAAAAATTACCTTAAAGCCTTAGAGAAAGGAATTTTGAAGATTCTTTCTAAGATGGGTATCTCTACGCTCCAGAGCTACCGGGGAGCACAGATTTTTGAAGCCTTAGGTTTAAACCATGAAGTGATTGAAAAATGTTTTTCCGGCACGGTTTCGCGAATTGGCGGGATTGGTGTGGAGATGATTGCCGAGGATGTTTTAAGCAGACATAAGGAGGTTTTCTCAAACAATAGTTCGGTTTTACCCTTAGGTGGGCTCTATCAATGGAAAAAGGGCGGCGAGTATCATCTCTGGAATCCCGAGACAATTTCTCTTTTACATCAGGCAGTAAGAAACAACGATTTTTCAAAATATCTTGAATTCGCCAGAATAATCAATAATCAGCAGGGACATCTTACTACTCTGCGTGGTCTATTTAGATTTAAGAAGACCAGGCCTATTTCCCTTTCCGAAGTAGAACCGGTTGAAGAAATAATTAAGCGTTTTGTAACCGGAGCGATGAGTTTTGGCTCAATCAGTAAAGAGGCACACCAGACCATTGCTCTGGCAATGAACAGATTGGGAAGCCGTTCTAACTCCGGAGAAGGAGGTGAAGACCCTTGGCGTTTTATACCTTTATCCAACGGAGATAGTCTCTGTAGCGCTACGAAGCAGGTTGCCTCAGGAAGATTCGGGGTGACGATAAATTATTTGGTTCATGCCCAAGAACTTCAGATAAAAATTGCCCAGGGAGCAAAGCCCGGAGAAGGAGGCCAGCTTCCCGGGCACAAAGTAAGTGTTGCTATTGCTAAGACGCGTTATACTACTCCCGGGGTAACCTTAATTTCTCCTCCTCCCCATCATGATATTTATTCTATTGAGGACCTTGCACAATTAATCTTTGATTTAAAGAATGCCAATCCTTCGGCTTTAATCAGCGTTAAATTGGTCTCTGAAGTTGGGGTGGGAACCATTGCGGCAGGAGTGGCTAAGGGTCATGCGGATATAATTTTAATCTCCGGAGGGGACGGAGGAACAGGTGCCTCACCTTTAAGTTCCATAAAACATGCCGGCCTTCCCTGGGAATTGGGTTTATCCGAGACACAACAGGTTTTAGTCTGGCAGAATTTGCGGAGCAGAGTGAGACTGCAGGTTGATGGGAAAATGCTTACGGGAAGAGATGTGGTAATTGCCGCTATCTTGGGCGCAGAAGAGTTTGGTTTTGGGAGCGTAATTTTAGTAGTCTTGGGATGTGTGATGTTAAGACACTGTCATTTGAATAACTGCTCCGTAGGGATTGCTACGCAGGAGGAGTGCTTAAGAGAAAGGTTTACGGGAAAGCCAGAGCATATAGAAAATTATTTAAGATTTGTGGCCGAAGAGGTAAGAGAGAATATGGCTAACTTAGGGGTGAGAAAATTGGAAGAACTTATCGGCCGGACAGAATTATTAGAAGTCAATAGAGAAATGCTTTCTCCTAAATTAAAAGATATAGATTTATCGCGTATTTTATATAAGCCCAATGTAAAGAGAGGAGTGGATTTATATTGTACAAAGGCACAGGACCATGGTATAGATAATATCTTAGATTTAAAATTGATAGAATTAAGCAAAGATGCCATAGAGCAGAGGATTCCCGTAAACATAGAACTACCGATAAGCAATAGTAACCGGGCAATAGGAACAATGTTGAGTAACCGCGTTACCCAGATTTACGGTGAGGAAGGTTTACCTGAGGACACAATCTGGATTAAATTTTCAGGAACTGCCGGACAGAGTTTTGGAGCATTTTTGGCTAAAGGTATAACCTTAGAATTGGAGGGCGATGCCAACGATTATGCAGGTAAAGGCTTATCCGGAGGGAAAATTATTGTTTACCCTCCAAGAAAAGGGAATTTTATTCCTGAAGAAAATATTATCGTGGGAAATGTTTGTTTTTATGGGGCAACTTCAGGAGAAGCCTATATTTCCGGAATCGCGGGAGAAAGATTCTGTATCCGCAATTCTGGAATCTATGCGGTGGTGGAAGGGATAGGAGACCACGGATGCGAATATATGACCGGAGGAAGGGTGCTGATTTTGGGAAAGACCGGAAAAAACTTTGCTGCGGGAATGTCCGGAGGGATTGCCTATATTTATGATGAGGATAAAAAATTTTCTTCAAGATGTAATCAAGAGATGGTGGAGTTGGAGGATTTAAATCTGGAAGATAGAGAATTTATCCTTCGTCTGCTTAATAATCATTATAGATATACGAAAAGCAACAAAGCAGAAAGGGTATTGAAAAATTTTTCTAGGGAGATAAAAAAATTTATTAAAGTAATGCCTAAAGAGTATAAACGGGTACTGGAAGGAAAGCCTGTGGAAGTAAAACCAGAATTGGTGGAGGTAAGTGACGGCTGATAAAAATTGATACGGAGATGGCAGACATAAAAGGTTTTTTAAAATTTAGGAGAGAGGAAATAGGATACCGTCCTGTGGCTGAGCGTATCCAGGACTACAGAGAGGTTGCACTCTTACCTTCTCCGGAACATACCCGAATTCAGACGGCACGCTGTATGGACTGTGGAATTCCTTTCTGTCACTGGGCTTGTCCTTTGGGTAATTATATTCCTGAATGGAATGAGTTGGTTTTTAGAAATCGCTGGTATAAGGCATATCAATTACTTTCTCAGACTAACAATTTCCCAGAAATTACTGGAAGACTCTGTCCCGCTTTTTGTGAATATGCCTGCACCTTAGAAATAAATGATGAAGCGGTAACGATCAGAGAAAATGAATTAGCCATTGCGGAATTTGCTTTTAATAAGGGATGGGTTAAATCCCTTTCGCCTTCAAAACGCACTGGAAAAAAAGTGGCGATAGTTGGTTCTGGTCCAGCAGGATTGGCCTGTGCCGATATTCTGAATCGGTATGGTCACAGGATAGTTGTGTTTGAAAAAGAAGATGATTTTGGAGGGCTCTTACGCTATGGAGTGCCTGATTTTAAATTAGAGAAATGGGTTTTGGATAGACGGATAGAAAGGCTCAGAAAAGAAGGGATAGAATTTTTGGCTAATATAGCCGTGGGTAAGGAGATAAAAGCAAGTAAGCTTTTAAAAGAATTTGGCTGTTTAGTTCTTGCTGGTGGTTGTGGTGTTTCCCGAGACCTAAAGATTGAAGGTAGAGACTTAAAAGGGATATGTTTTTCCATAGATTATCTCAAACAGGCAAATAAACTGGTAGCGGGAGAGGAGAGGATAAAAGATGAATCTATCTATGCTCAGGGGAAAAGGGTAGTAGTTATTGGGGGAGGAGATACCGGTAGCGACTGTGTAGGGGTTGCCAACCGGCAGGGAGCAAAAAGGGTAATTCAGATTGAACTTCTTCCCAAACCACCGGAAAAAAGAACTCCTGCCTGTCCTTGGCCTAAATATCCTTTATTATTAAAAACCTCCAGTAGCCATCAGGAAGGTTGCGAAAGATATTGGCAGGTTCTCACCAAAAAATTCTTAGGTAGAGAAGGAAAAGTTAAAAAATTGCTCTGTGCAAAAGTTGAAATAGAGAGGGATAATCTTGGGGTTTGCAGAGTAAAAGAAATTCCCCATACCGAATTTGAAATTGAGGCAGATTTGGTAATTCTGGCTCTGGGATTCTTACATCCGCAGAGAGAGGGAATAGTTGAAGAATTAGATTTAGAATTGGATGAATGTGGTAATGTTAAGACCAATCCTCAATTCATGACTTCCCGAAAGAGCGTCTTTGCCTGTGGCGATATGCGTCGTGGACAATCTCTAATTGTCTGGGCAATCGCTGAAGGAAGAGCTTGTGCCTACCACATAGATAATTACCTTAGGCTATAAAACCCCATTGCATAATCCAATTTTGAATTGACTTTTAGAGAAATCAGATTAAAATATAAACCGAGGATATCAATTGTGGTTTTTAATCTGTAATAAATACCCCCGATGGCGAGGAAGAAAATTCATGGATTTTATACGGGAAAGGTACAGGGAGTTGGCTTCCGTTTTACTGTAGAGAGTTTTGCTTTGGATTTAGGAATTTTCGGTTGGGTAAGAAATCTTCCTGACGGGAGAGTGGAGCTGGAGGCAGAGGGAGAAGAAGAAAAATTAAAAGCCCTTTTAGAGAAAATAAAGAATTATTTCAGACATTACATTAGAGATGTAGATTTAGAATGGTCTGAGGCAATGGGAGAATATAAAGACTTTGAAATTAGATTCTACTAAAAATGCAAATATCAAAAATCAAATATCAAAATTACAATACAAAATTTAAAAATCATTATACTTGATTTGTAATTTTGATTTTTGCATTTTGAATTAAATCTATGCGATATGCAATCTTAGGAGATATCCACAGTAATTTAGAAGCCCTGCAAGAAGTAATCTGGGTTTTGAAAAAAGAAGATATTAATGAATACTTTTGCATCGGGGATGTGGTAGGTTATAATGCCAATCCCAAAGAATGTATAGAGATTGTAAACCAGACCTGTAAGAAAATCGTGGCGGGGAATCATGATTGGGCCTGTGGGGGTAAATTAAGTCTGGAATGGTTTAGAGAGATAGCCAGGGAGGCAATTGTATGGACTATGGGTTTGTTAGATGCCCAGGAGAAAAATCTTCTTTCCCATTGGGAACTTATTTATGAAGAAAAAGATTTTACTTTAGTTCACGGAACCCTCTTTGAGCCCGAGAAATTTCACTACTTAGATAATTTAAACTATGCCTGGTTATGTTTTAAAAATTTGAAAACCCCCCTCCTTTTTTTAGGCCATACACATAAACCTTTATTTTTTTCTTTAGATAAGCAGGGAAATTTGTTGTATTCTTTTGCAGAAAAAATTCTTCTTGAAAAAGATGTTCGTTATATTATAAATGTAGGGAGTGTAGGTCAACCTCGTGATGGAGACCCGCGTGCTTGCTTCTGTATCTATGATAGTGAAAAAAATTTTGTTGAGTTTAGAAGGGTAATTTACGATTTTAAGAAAACCCAAGAGAAGATTTTTAAACATCCTCTTCCGGAGGAATTAGCCTTAAGGTTATCCTGGGGAATGTAAATAAACCTATGAAAGGATTGAGTGAGATTAAGAAACACATTGAGGA
>JAMWCM010000086.1 GCA_023818355.1 Candidatus Omnitrophota bacterium | reverse complement strand
GAGGGGGAGATAATCAGGGTTTTGCTACAGGAGATAGGTAGTGGAGTTTGAATCTGTTTTATGGAGATTACTGGAGGAATTTGAAAAGCATGGGATAAGGTATGCCTTAATGGGCGGTTTTGCCTTAGGCTTTGGGAGTGCCACGGGCAACATTTGACCTTGATTTCTTAATTCACCACCAAGACTAGGCTATAAACTTTATTTTAGAAGCGAAAATGTTTCCCAGTATGGGTCAGAAGACCCCCGGATGGGAAGTTTGGATTTTTTGCATGCCTTTAGGAAAATCTCCTTAGAAATGCTTGATCGGGTAATAGAAAAAAGAATATTTAATGGTAGAAAATCTATCCGAGGATGTGATCGGACTTAAAGTCCAGGCCATTGCCAACGACCCTGAGAGAAAAATAAAAGAAATGGCCGATATTGAAGCCTTGATGGGAGTTTATAAAAACAGATTAGATTGGGAGAGACTGGAAGATTACTTTAGATTATTTGGGATGGATAAAGAATTGAAGCAGTTGAAAGTGAGGTTTCATGATGTTAAGTAAAGAAGAAAAAAAAGAAATGCTGGAAATGGCAAAATCAACTAAATTGCGGGCAGATTTTAGAAGGATAAACGAAATAAACTATCCTAAGAAGGGTAGAGATATAGACTTAGATTGGTATTTAGAATTTCTTTACTCTCTTCAGCCGAATTTTTGATTTCCAAGAATACCAGCGCCAGAAATTAAGTGAATCCGAAAGATTGCGAAATTATAAGAAATTTATTTTATAAATCAAAACACCGCAATACCTATCCCCACATACCATAATCACAGATTTTATTCTCTTCTAAAAGATGACATTTTTATTTTGCAATAGTTCTTAATTCTCCATTTGAATTTCTCTTTCTTCTCTGCTATACTTACTTTTATCTGCTCAGTCTGTTTGCAAATCGGGGGTAAAGTTTATGGAAGAGATTGAGGCTTTAATTATTCTCAACTCCATAGAAGGATTGGGTTTTCGGAAACTAAAATGCCTGAAGGAAAAACTGGGCAGTTTCACCAGGGTATTTTCTCAGACGGAGGAAGATTTAGTTAAGATTGAGGGGATAACCAAAAATTTAGCGACAAAAATTAAAGAGGCGTTTAGAAATTTTGATTTAAAGAAAGAGTTAAGGTTAATCAAGGAGAATGAAATTACCCTTTTAAGTTTAGAGGATAGAAAATATCCCGAAAATCTCAAAGAGATTTATGACCCTCCTTATCTTTTATATTTAAGAGGAGAATTTAAGGAAAGCGATAAAAATGCCTTAGCAATTGTTGGTTCACGTTTTGCTTCCTATTATGGGATTTCTTTAGCCGAAAAATTTTCTTTTCTTCTTGCCCTGAGAGGGATAACCATTGTTTCCGGTCTGGCAAGAGGTATTGATACCCAGGCACACCGGGGAGCATTGAAAGCCAAAGGAAGGACTCTGGCGGTATTAGGCAGTGGTTTAATTAATATCTATCCTGAAGAAAATAAGAAACTGGCGGAGGAAATTGCGCAAAATGGGGTTTTGTTCTCGGAATTTCCCATGGAAACACCACCCTTAAAACAGAATTTTCCCCGAAGAAACCGGATAATCAGTGGTTTATCACGCGGGGTGGTTGTAGTGGAGGCAGGAGAAAAAAGTGGTGCCTTAATTACTGCAGATTTTGCTCTGGAACAGGGGAGAGAAGTTTTTGCCCTCCCCGGGAAGATAGATTCTCCTACATCCCGGGGAACACATAATCTTATAAAACAGGGAGCAAAACTTGTTTCCTCGGTAGAAGATATCTTAGAAGAATTAAAACTTGACACCACGGGTTTAAAAGAAGAAAATAATAGACCATTGTTCCTTGAAGGGAGAGAGCAAATTGTCTACACATTGTTAGAAGATGAACCTAAGCATATAGATGGGATTAGAAAAGAGACGGGTTTTAGTCTAACCGAATTATCCGATATTTTGCTGAGGTTAGAACTGAAAGGATTGATTAAGCAACTTCCCGGGAAAATGTTTGTGAGAAGAGGATAGTGTAAATTTGCTGTTAGGTTTAAGCAGTAAACCTGTAGACGCTTCCAACTTTCTGGAGGAAGTAATGGATAGGGGATTGGTAATTGTAGAGTCGCCTGCCAAGGCAAAGACGATTAATAAAATCTTAGGGAGAGATTATGTTGTAGAATCCTCTATGGGGCATGTGATGGACCTGAGGGGTTCTTCTATGTCTGTGGAGATTGAAAATAATTTTAAACCCCATTATAGTATCATTCCCGGAAAAAAGAAGATAATTGATAGATTAAAGAAGATAGCCAAGGACAAGCGGGCTCTCTATTTAGCCACCGACCCTGACCGGGAAGGAGAAGCGATTTCCTGGCATCTCTCCAATCTCTTAGGTAAAGATAAAGAGATAAGGAGGGTTATTTTTCATGAGATTACCCCCGGGGCAGTAAGGGAGGCATTTCAAAACCCTACCACAATCAATATGGATTTGGTGAGAGCACAACAGGCAAGAAGAATTTTGGACCGGATTGTAGGATATTCTTTAAGTCCTTTGCTCTGGAGAAAGGTGGGAAGGGGCTTAAGTGCCGGGAGAGTGCAGTCGGTAGCAGTGAAGTTAATTGTAGATAGAGAAAAAGAAATAAGAAATTTTATCCCTCAGGAATACTGGGAGATTGAGGCAGAGCTTCAGAGAAAGCACCAGGAGCAAATATTTAAAGCTAAGTTAGAAAAGATTGGAGAGGAGAAGGCGGAGATAAAGAATAAGGAGTTTGCTGATGATTTGGTAGAAAAAATAAAGAAAGAGAAATTTATTGTGGAGAGAATTGAATTAAAACAGAAGAAGAGAAATCCCCAGCCTCCATTCATTACCAGTAGACTTCAACAGGAGGCATTTAATAGATTAAATTTTTCCACTGAAAAGACCATGCGGGTTGCCCAGCAGTTATACGAGGGGATTGATTTGGGTAAAGAAGAGCGGATAGGTTTGATTACTTACATACGCACCGATTCGGTGAGGATTTCAGAATCTTCCTTGAGAGAACTGCGTCAGTTTATTCAGGAGCGCTTTGGGAGAGATTATTTGCCTTCTACTCCACACCAATACAAATCTAAGAAATCTGCTCAAGAAGCCCATGAGGCAATTAGGCCAACCTCTGTCTGGCGCGAGCCAAATAAGATAAAGGAATTTCTTACCCCGGAACAATTTGCTCTCTATGAGCTTATCTGGAGAAAATTTGTATCCTCCCAGATGAGCCCTGCAGTTTTTGAAGTGGTAGATGTGAATATCCAGGCAGGGAAATATATCTTTTCTGCGGGTGGTTCAAAATTGATTTTCCCCGGATATCTTACAATATATAGAGAAGAGGAAATGGGGGGGAATATTTTACCACCCTTAGCAGAGGGAGAAGAACTGGACCTGCTTAACTTAGTCCCTTCCCAACATTTTACCAAACCTCCACCACATTATTCAGATGCGACTTTAGTAAAAGCCTTGGAAGAAAAAGGAATAGGCCGACCCTCTACCTATGCGCCCATTATTCAAACAATTATTACCCGTAATTATGTCCGTAGAGAAAAAGGATATTTTTATCCCACCGAGATAGGGATGGTGGTTACCGAACTCCTTGAGGAATCTTTTCCAGAAATTCTCAATCTCAGCTTTACCGCGGAGATGGAGGAAAGGCTTGATGAAGTAGAGGAAGGGAAAGTGGATTGGGTGAATCTTTTGCATGAATTTTATGAGCCATTTAAGAGAAAGTTAAACATTGCTCAGGTATCTATGCGGGAGGTGAGAAAGGAGGTTGTTGCTACTGACCAGTTCTGTGAAGAGTGCGGAAGACCAATGGTGATCAAATGGGGAAGAAAAGGGAAGTTTTTGAGTTGTTCCGGATATCCAGAATGCAAAAATGCTAAACCCATAACTACGGGCGTTAAATGTCCGGTAGAAAATTGTGGAGGAGAACTCGTGGAACGCAAATCCCGCAAGGGAGTTTTCTACGGTTGCTCATATTATCCCCATTGTAAATTCACAGCACGGAAATTACCTAAGGTAGAAGTAGAAACTAAAGAATAGAGGGATGGAGCGGTATATAGAAAAATTCCTCAACTATTTAAGGATTGAAAAAAATTATTCTGAACATACACTTGTCAATTATACCATAGATTTGAAATATTTCTCCTTTTTCCTTGAAGGAAAGCCCCTTGAAGAAATTTCGCATTTGGACATAAGAAGATTTCTGGCGGAACTGAAGATGAAAAATTTTTCTAAGAAGACCATCGCCCGTCGCATATCCTGTTTGCGGAGTTTTTTTAAATTTTTGGTGCGTGAAGGCTATATAGAGAATAATCCCACTTTTGGTCTGCGTGCTCCTAAACTGGATAAGAAATTACCCCTTTTCTTAACCGTGGATGAGGTGAATAAGTTGATAGAATCTCCGGATAACGACCTTCCCGGTTTAAGAGATAAAGCAATCCTGGAAACCATTTATAGCACAGGAATGCGTATTTCTGAATTGGTAGGATTGAATATTGAGGATATTGATTTCATTGGGGGGGCAGTGAAAGTGAGGGGGAAAGGGAAAAAGGAGAGATTTGTTCCTATTGGAGACAGAGCTTTAACGGCCATAAAAAATTATCTATCAGCACGTTCTCCTATTTTTAAAGAGAGCAAAGCTGTATTTTTAAATAAACAGGGAAGAAGGCTTACTGCTCGGGGAGTGCGTTTGCTCATTGATAAGTATGTGCATCGGACCGCCTTACGGGAAAAAATTTCTCCGCATACCTTGAGACATTCCTTTGCCACACACCTCCTGGAACGGGGAGCAGATTTAAGAACAGTGCAGGAACTCTTAGGACACACCAGTCTCTCTACCACTCAGATCTACACCCATATTACTGCAGAAAGATTAAAGGAGGTTTATGCGAGGACACATCCCCGAGCATAGTCAGTTATGGATTTAAGATGGGTATTTTTTACGATATAGTCTTTACCTTTCTCTCCTTTTTTTATTTTCCATATTTTGTTCTAAAGCGAAAATACCACCGAGATTTTCTCCAGCGTCTGGGAATTTTCCCGGAATTTTTTTTTGAAAGGATAAAGGATAAGCAGGTTATCTGGATACATGCGGTGAGCGTAGGTGAGGTAAATGCCAGTCTTCCCCTCTGGAAATCCTTGCGTGAAAAATATAACCATTATAGGATTGTTTTTTCTACCATTACTACTACCGGGAACAATTTATGTAAGAAACTCGCCCTCCCGGAAGAGATTGTGGTCTACTTTCCTCTGGATTTAAGTTTTATAGTGAGAAAAGTTTTGAAAAAAATAAAGCCCTCTCTGGTAATCATCTTGGAAACCG
>JAMWCM010000085.1 GCA_023818355.1 Candidatus Omnitrophota bacterium | reverse complement strand
TCTTCAGGCTTTTCTTCTACTTCCTTTAATTCTATTGCCTTATAAGGACAGGTTTTTACACATTCAGGAATATTTTCTTGAATTCCAATACAAAAGTCGCAGCGTGAGTCTAAATAAGGAATAAAATCGGGTAAGATTACCCCAAAGGGACAGGCAATAGAACAGGATTTACAACTTGTGCAGCGCATACGATAGCGCTTGAGAATTCCATCTTTCTGCTTCTCCAGTGCTTGATGATAACAGGAATTTACGCAGGGAGCATCTTCACATCGGCGACAAACCAAAGCAAAGGTGGCAAATTCTCTTAAATTGGTAATCCCTTTATTGTGGGGATGATAAAAATAGTCACATTTTGTAACACATTCAGGACATTTACTACAAATTTCTAAGTCAATAAACAACCTCTTCATATTAGCATGTAATATTTAGTATGAAGTATATAGGGATTGAAATTTTTCAGAAGATACGAGTGACCTCTCCATTGATTCTGAGGCTCTTCGGTTCAATTGAACCGAAGTATTATTTCTCTTCATGCTACCTACTCTATACTCCATACTAACTACTGGGTCACTCCCATATATCATGGATATCCTTTATCTCTTCAAAGCAAAATACCGGACCATCACGGCAAACATAATATTTCCCCATACGGCAGTGGCCACACTTACCCAAACCACAGGACATATTTTTCTCCATAGAGAGATAGATGTCTTTAGGTTTAAAACCCAATTCTAAAAGCCTTAAGGTGGTGAATTTCATCATTATCGGAGGTCCACAGACAACAGCCACCGCATTATCCATTTTTAAGGGCAAATCTTTAAGGATTGAAGTCACTAAACCCACATTTCCTTTCCAGGATTCATCACCCGTATCTACGGTTATTCTAACACCTATCTTCTTCTGCCATTGAAGTATCTGATCTTTATAGAGTAAATCTTTGGGAGTCCTTGCTCCATAGCAGAGGAAAATTTTTTTGTATTTTTCCAATTTAGAAAATAAAGCCAAAATCAAGGACCTTAAAGGAGCCAAACCAACACCACCACCAACAATCAGAATCTCTTTACCTTCAAATTCCTCAATAGGATATCCATTCCCATAAGGACCCCTAATACCTAAGATGGTATCTTTAGAAAGAGTGTGAAGAAACTGGGTTAACCTTCCCACATTCATTATCGTCAAATCCAATCTTTCTTTTATATTTGGGTTAGATGAGGGTGTAAAAGGAGCTTCTCCAACTCCCGGAAAGCTAAGTTCTACAAACTGGCCAGTTTTAAATTCTATAAGTTCCTTAGGCTTTAAAACAAATGTCCTAATAGTTGGGGTCTCTTGGATTATCTCTTCTATAACTGCCTCAATGGGCTGATAAGGATTCTTCATTTAGTATGTAGTATTCAGTATGAAGTATGTAGGATGATACTTTAAAATTTTTTCTACATACTAACTACTCCTTACTCTATACTTAGTTCTCTGAGTATCTTTCTTATATCAATTTTTGCTGGACAGACCTCAATACATCTTCCACATCCACAGCAGGCAATGAGACCGATATTTTCCGGAAAAAAATCAAATTTTTTTAAATAACGGTTACGCAGACGCTGATAGCGATAACGCAGAGGATTTGCTCCCCCCGCTACTTTTGCAAAATTGGCATATAAGCACGCATCCCATAGTCTCACTCTCTCATGAGCATTGCCAAACCTGTCTTCAGATAAAAGAAAACAATGACAGGTGTCACAGGAAAAATTACATCCCCCACATTCCACACAGCGTAATGCCTCCTCCTTCCAGATTGCAGAACCAAATCCATCTTTAACTATTTTCTGAAGATTATTTTTCGGGGGAATACTATGAAGTTTAATATGTTCATTTAAGTTTTTTACTATCTCTCTACGCTTTTTATCACGCTCAGATATCTGCTCAGTAGTCGCTAAGGAAAAAATATCTTTTCCATCATTGATTATCTTTTCTCCTTTCTCTGAACCTACCTCTACAAGAAAACCACTATCTAAGAAAGAAAAATTTATATCAAACCCTTCCTCCGGAAAAGGATTTATCTCCAGCGCTAGACAGAAACAGACCTCTTTGAAAGCGGAACAATCTCCGGAAACAATCAATGTATTTTCTCTACGCTGGGCATAGAAAGGGTCGGTCACTTCTCCTCCCAAAAACACATAATCTTGAATTTTAAGCGAGTAGAGATCACAATTTTTTACTCCCAGGATAGCAATCCTTTCTTCTTTATCTAACAAATTGAGTTTTTCTTTGGGAAGTGTATAAAATATCTTCAAAGGTTCAATACTGCGATAGGGATTTAAAGTGAAATCAGAGATTTTTGAGGAAGCATATTTAACTAATCTAAAGTCAGTTTTTGGTAGGTCATAACCAAAATCACAGAAAATCCCTTTTTCACCGATTATCTGAGGAAGATAAATCTGGTATTCTTTCTCCAAGAGGTTCAAAAATCTTAGACCATTTTCTTGGGTAAGGTAATAGATAACCTCTTCCATAATTTGTGATTTTTTTCACAAATATTTTAAAACTTTCCCAGACAGTTGTCAAGAAAAATAATTCAAAGTCAATAAATTTAATCGGATAATTATAAAAACAAAAATGCCGAGGGGCGGTATCGATCCGCCCACGCGCGGATTTTCAGTCCGCCGCTCTACCATCTGAGCTACCTCGGCATTAAAGAAGGCTATACCTGATAGGGAAAAAATTATAGCATAAAAAATTAAAAAGGCAAGCAATTTTTAAATCCCTGTGTAGTGGCTTAAAGACAAATCTCTCTACAGAATAAAGATGGGTTTCTACTTATCTATTTTCTTATGTGCATTTCCGGAGGCAGCTGGGAATTATAGGCATTTTTAAAGATCAACCAGAAAGAATCGGCAAAACCTTCTTTTTTTTCTTTCCTCAGTTCTTGTAGGAGATAAGTATAAATGAAAGCATAAATCTGTTCCACTGGGTCACGCGCGCCAAAATTTCCATAACCCAGAATCCTTAAGTCTCTACCTTTAATGTCTATCAATACATTAGAGTCAATACGTTCTTTATATTCCACTCCTTCTTTTTTAAGAATGGCTAATTTTATCCCTAACGATTCAAAAATCCATTGATTTTTGATTAAGGAATCCACATCAAAGACAAAATTGGACAACTGCTTTCCATCAAAATAATAAGATATTACATATCCCGTAGTAGTATAATTTACAGGATCAATTTTGTATTTACTCTCTACAAATTCGGCATTTTTGGAAGCAATCCCCAATTCACTGGCTTTTAAAAATCCATTTTTTATGAAATCATCGGCCTGCTTTACCACAATATCGTATTCCCCCTCTAGAGTCTTCTGTTTGATGCGATAGCTCCCATAGGATTGCATCTCTGTAGGGTATAAACGAATTGGGCTGGGTGGATTAGTTACTTCAACTCCAAAATTTTTTAGGATATAATTGTAGATTCCTTGATTAAGTTTATCTAAATCCTGAGGATCCTGTTTGCTACGGGGGTCAAATTTGAAAAATTCGGGTATCTTCTCAGATGGCCCATTTTTGATTCGGCGCAGAATTCCATCTCTATTTCTAAGAATAGATTGGGAGAATAAACCAGCATTTTCTCCCCAGGTAAGTTCGGTACCGGTAACTAATAGAAAATTTAAGAAACAAAAGCCTAACTCCTTTTTTCTAAGTCTCAATTCCCACCTCCGAGTTAATTTAATTTTATATATAATTTATAACACAATCTTAAAAATTATCAAGGATACCCAACTGAAATCTTCCCGGGTATTACTTTAAGGGCTATTTAAGTGAGAAGAACCCTTTGAACTTAGCGCTCATTGCGGTATTTATGATATGACCTTGATGAACAAGCCATTCATCATTCGGTTATTTCTTAAAAGAGCAAAACTAATGTATAGCAAAGAAATATTTGAGCCAATTTCACACCCAAAGAAAATATGATAGGTTAAGTAACCGCTCCGCGATTATGCTAATGCTCTATCTTTTACAAATGTATCCTGTTTTATCTGTTCCAAAAGTAGTAATCTCTTTGCCTCTTCTGCGGCTTTAACTCCCGAATAAAGCATCGCCCCAAAGGTTGGTCCCATACGGGGGAGGCCATATACAGTGGCTACTGCCATTCCCGCCACAATTAAACCGGGATGGACCTCTCCAGTTTTTTCCACCACCAAATCCTCAGAAGCCTCTACCCACATCGGACCAAATCCTTTTATTTTCAATAATCCTCTTTTATTTAAAGCCTCACATACTACTGCATCGTGACCAGTGGCATCAATAACCACTCTGGATTCCAGGGCCACCGGGTCAACACAGGTAATTGCCCGGGGTAAAGCCGAAACTGGAGACCAGTTTATTACCAGACCACCAACACGATTTCCTTGTTTAATTACTACATCGTCTACCTTGGTCATATTAACGATTTTTACCCCCGCTTCACAGGCACTGGTAATCAGTTTTGCACAAGCATATGGACCAGAGGCAGTAAAAAGCCCTTTCTCTACTTCTCTATAAGGTATACCCAGTTCATCCAATAATTTCTCTGCAGGAGAACGGAAAGTCAAAATATTCATCAGATATCCTCCAATCCAGAACCCTCCTCCTAAATAATTATTCGCCTCCACAATCAATACCTTTATCCCTGCCTCAGCGAGTTTTTTCCCTGCCATAAGACCAGCGGGACCTCCACCAGCAATAAGCACATCCACCTGTGTGTTTTTAATAAACTCTTCTGAAAAATCACGCACAATCGCCTGAGTAATTTTTTCCTCAGAAATCTTTTCAAATCTTATCACCCTTATTCCCCTCCTTTCTTCAGTTCCATCTCTTGTCCACAGCAGATGAGGTCACAGGCTTCTACACAATTACAGACACTGTCCACAGTAATCAGTAATCCGCATACCTTACAAACATAATGCGCCTTTTTCTTAGAAGCACTTTTCTTTTTAGCCCCGCATTTCTTAGCCATGGGTTTCACCTCCTCTCTCATTTGCTTAACTCACTAATTTTTTTTCAATCAATTGCCTGTGTTTATATTCTTCATTAGCCAAAAAAACAAAAATTTCCTTTGCCGTGGGATATTCTCCAGAGAACTTCTGGTATAAATTCATCGCCTCTATCTCTTTTTGAAGTGCTAACTTTAAAGCCTCAATAGGGGTCATTGAAATCCCTCCCTTTAAATTCTTTCAAACAGCTCCTTTCCTGCTCCACATTCTGGACAGACCCAATCCTCAGGTAAAGCCTCAAAAGGGGTTTGTGGTAATACTCCTCCATCAGGGTCTCCTTTCTCCGGGTCATAAATATAACCACAAACCATGCACTTATACTTATCCATCATTCCCCCTTTATTTGCTGTAGTTTAAGGTAATGCTGGCGCT
>JAMWCM010000005.1 GCA_023818355.1 Candidatus Omnitrophota bacterium | reverse complement strand
GAACCCCCATATACAGCTTGGAAGGCTGTTGTTCTACCACTGAACTACTCCCGCATTTTTGGGCAGGGAAGGATTCGAACCTCCGAAGGCTACGCCGCCAGATTTACAGTCTGGTGCCATTGTCCACTCGGCCACCTGCCCATATAAAAATTCAAATATCAAATATCAAAATTTAAGACATGAAAAGAATAATATAAAATAGAGAATTATAAATTTTAAATTTTGATTTATTATTTTGCAATTTGATTTTTGCATTTTGATTCTATTTATAGAGCTGGCGAGAGGATTCGAACCTCCGACCTACTGATTACAAATCAGCAGCTCTACCACTGAGCTACGCCAGCAACTTTTTAATTGCCTTAGGGATATTATCCAAGATATCGGAGGCAATTAATCCATATTCTGTTTTTTCTTCTTTTGCCAAATCCCCTGCCAAACCATGTAAGTAGACCGCAATTTTTGCCGATTCAAAAGGAGAAATTTTCTGCGCTAAAAATCCTCCCATCATTCCCGTTAGAACATCCCCACTCCCAGCGGTTGCCATTCCGGGATTGCCGGTTTTATTTACATAAATTTTACCTTGCTGAGCAACAATTGTTTGATATCCTTTCAAAACAAGCACTATATTATAATTTTTCAGGAAATTTTTCACAACAGAAATTTTATCTTTTTTAATTTCTTCTGTAGAAATCCCGGAAATTCTAAAAAACTCTCCAATGTGGGGAGTAAGAATCAAATCTGTTTTAATCTCTTTAAGAATCTCTGGATAACCTACCAAAGCATTAATCCCATCAGCATCCAAAACAATAGGTAGAGCAATTCTTTTCAATAAAAATCTGACTAATCTTTGAGTTTCCTGGTTTCTTGAAAGTCCTGGTCCAATTACTACACAATCACATTTTTTGAGAAAATCAAGGACTTTTCCCTTGGCTTTAAAACTTAAACTTGCCTCTTTTGTCTCCGGAAGGGGAAAAGTCATTACTTCCGTCAATTTTACTTCCAAGATGGGATTAAGACTTTCAGGAATTCCTAAGGTAACCAAACCTGCTCCTACCCTTAAAGCTGCCAATGAGCAGAGTGTTGCTGCTCCTGTAAGACCCCTTGAACCTGCCAAAACAAATACATGTCCATAATCTCCTTTGTGTGTATCAGATTTTCGGTAAGGTAAAAGAAAAAATTTATTCACTCTTCAGAAAATCTCACCCCTTCTTTATCTTTTTATAGACATAATTTAAACTCTCCACATCACTAAGGTCCGTTTTTCGTTTAGTAGTTTTTTTTGATTTTATAAGCTCTTTTATCCCCAAAATATTTATCTTTACTCCCTCAAATATAGCAATGGTTCGTTGTTTCCAAGCGAGGTCAAATTTTAAATTAGGTATACCCATAATTATATCTACTCTTACCGGCTCAACACCTATCTGATAAACAAGTTTCCTATTGGTAAAATCATCTACCCTGATACCTTTTAAAGGAGCACCAAACTCCTTCAATGCTTTATATACTTTCTGGGCATTCTCTCTTTTAGGTTCTATCCATATATCTAAGTCCTTAGTATAGCGTGGTTCTGTATAGTAAATAACTGCATAAGCACCCACTACTAAATATCTAACCCTGTGCCTGTTTAAGGTTTTCAATAGTTCTCTGTAATCGGAAGGTATGGGCATTTATTCTCTTCCCTTTTATTCTATAAAAATCTTTCAACATCTCAAAAGTTATTCTGAAGCGCATCTTGGCCGTCTGTGCCTGCCAGAATTCAAGATCAAAAC
Source organism: Candidatus Omnitrophota bacterium (assembly GCA_023818355.1). GTDB lineage: Bacteria > Omnitrophota > Gorgyraeia > DTHP01 > DTHP01 > DTHP01. The sequence goes on along the minus strand of JAMWCM010000005.1, from coordinate 24,371 downwards.
TCCGGTCTAACTTAGAAAGAGGAATAATCCTCTCCCACATCTTTTTCATCATTAATCTCCTTTATTATTTAACAAAGTCATTTTCAGCAAGAATTACTCACTACAATTGCCTGTGCCACGGCATAATTTCTTGTATGCGTAAGACTAACTTTTATCTCTTTAATCTTTCCTCTCTTTATCAACCTCTTTGCTCTCTTACTTAAAAAAACCACGGGTTTTCCTTCACCGTTATTAAGTATTTCTATATCCTGCCAACTGAGTTTTAAGTTTCCAATCGCCTTAAAGACTGCCTCTTTTGCCGCAAAACGCGCTGCCAGATTCTCAAAATAAAACTTCTTATTTCTTACATAATCTTGTTCACGTTCAGTAAAAATCCTTTCCAAGAAATTCTTCCCCCATCTATTTAAGGCTTTTTTTATCCTCTTTGTCTCAATCAAATCTATCCCTGTCTCAATCTTCATTTCAACAGTTCCAACATCTCTTTTACTGCTCTCTCCAGTCCAACAAAGACTGCCCGAGAAATAATCGCATGACCAATGTTCAATTCTTCAATACCCGGAATCTTGGCGATATTGCGCACATTGAGATAATTCAATCCGTGTCCTGCATTCACCCTTAAACCCATCCCTTTGGCTACCTGAGTTGCCTGAATTAGCCTCATCAATTCCCTTTCTCTCTCTACTTCATTCTGAGCATTGGCATAAGCTCCGGTATGGAGTTCAATGAATTCCGCATGCGCCTCCTTTGCCTTCTTTATCTGTGACTCTATCGGGTCAATAAAAAGGCTTACCATAATTTCTTCTCTATGCATCCTCTCTACGACCTCTTTTATAGAAGAAAAATAGGCAATTACATCCAGCCCGCCTTCAGTGGTAATCTCTTCTCTCCTTTCCGGGACTAAGGTTGCTTGGTCAGGTTTTATCTCGCAGGCAATATCTACTATCTCTTTTGCGATAGACATTTCTAAATTCAATTTCACTTTTACGGTTGAACGCAAAAGTCTCAAATCCCTCTCATTTATGTGGCGGCGGTCTTCCCTTAAATGGACAACAATGCTGTGACAGCCAGCGAGTTCGCAGAGAACCGCTGCCCATACAGGGTCGGGTTCTTTTTCTCTCCTTGCTTGACGGAGAGTCGCTACATGGTCAATGTTTACTCCCAACTTTACCATAACTCATCGCCTCACTTTCTCTATGGGAATAGTTACCTCTACCTCTCCTTCAGGAATAATCAGATTTAAAAGGGGATGGATTGTGGTTTTGACCGTAGTGGTTTTAGTAAATTTTCTTATATCCAGAGGCTCGGTCTCTACATATTCAATACTATCTAAGATAATTTTTTTCCCTACAACTTTACAGGAGGAGGGATTAAGCAATAGTTTTGATTCTACAAACATATATCCTGCAGGAGGAGAACCTTTGATGTTTGCCCGGATGGGCAATTCTCTAATCTCTAAATTAAGTTCCTTATCCCAGATTAAGGTCACCTTCCCTTTTTCCCGGGAGCGGATAAGTTCATTATTAATGTATAACCAGGAGAATATCGCTAAACAGAGTGAGAAGACTTTAAGAAAAAAATTGTTAAAAATTATCTTCCTTACCATTTATGTCTTTCTGAAAGTCTTAGATTGAAAAAATTGACTTAAAGTAGTGCGTAAAATCTTCTCATCCACATCCAGCCTCAGAATCCCTTTCTGAGCCAGGGAAATTGCTCCATTTTCTTCAGAGACCACAATGACCAGCGCATCACTCTCCTCAGATAATCCCACTGCTGCCCGATGGCGCATTCCCATAGTTTTGGAAAGATAAGGATTGGTAGAAACCGGAAAGAGACAGCCAGCAGCCACAATCCTCTGTCCACGAATAATCACTCCTCCATCATGTAAGGGATTCCCGGGATAGAATATAGACTCGATTATCTCCGGAGAAATAAGAGAATCTAATTTTGCTCCCGTATCTATATACTGCCCCAAATCTACTTCTCTCTGTATCGCAATCAGACAGCCGATCTTTTTATCCGAAAGTCTCAATAGTCCTTTAATCAAAGCATCCCAGTTATTTTCTTGATGGAGAAATAATCCCCAGAGACTACCTCCCCCTAAACGGATGAGTCCATTCCTCAATTCGGGCTGAAAAATAATCAGCAGGGCAATTACAGAGATGGCAAATATTTTATAGATAATCCAGGTAATCACCTCTAAACCTAAGTAATGGGTAAGTAAAAATACTCCCAGAAGAACCACCATAGCTTTGAGTGCTTGGATTGCTCGTGAACTGCGTATAAATTTTAATACATAATAAATAAAGAGCCAGAGGAGTGATATTTCTCCTAACGACTTCAAAAATTTTGGGCTAAAAAAATTTCCCGGTTTAAACATCCTTTACCTTTATTATCGCTTCAATTAATTTTACCGCCTGTTTCACTTCTTTAATATCGTGGACACGCAAAAGATTTGCTCCATTTAAAATGGCTAATACACAGGAGGCAATTGTCCCGGGAAGTCGTTTATCCACATCTAAATTAAGAACCTTACCGATAAATGATTTGCGTGATGTCCCCACAAGTATCGGATAGCCCAAGATTTTAAACTGATAGAGATTTTTTAAAATAATAAGATTGTGCTCTACAGTTTTACCAAAACCAATACCCGGGTCAATAATAATCTCTCCTTCCCGTATCCCTGCATCTTTTGCTAATTTAATGCTCTTTTTAAAGTAATCAATTATTTCCGAGATTAGATTTTTGTATTCTGGTTTTTTTTGCATAGTTTCTGGAGTTCCCTTCATATGCATAATCACTACCGGAAGAGAATATTTTGCCAGAACTTTCTTCATTTCCGGGTCATAACGCAATCCACTCACATCGTTTACCATAGAGGCCCCGGCTTCAATCGCTTCTTTTGCTACCCTTGCCTTACGCGTGTCAATGGAAATAGGAATTTTCAGACGCTTATTTAAAATTTTAATCACGGGAATCACCCGGCGCAATTCCTCATCCTCAGAAACCGGTCTTGCCCCCGGCCGGGTTGACTCTCCACCAATATCAATGATATCCGCTCCCTCTTCTTCCATCCTTAAAGCATGGGAAAGCGCCTCCCCGGGTTTATTATAAAATTTTCCTCCATCGCTAAAAGAATCGGGAGTAACATTTAGAATCCCCATCAGATATGTTCTTTTACCCAAATCAAGTAAATAATCTCCCGCCTGAATCTTCCAAGCTTTCCTTTGAATGTTTTCTAAGGCAGTGTTTATCTCCTCCCCCAGTTTCTTTAGACCCCAGGGTTGGAGTTTAAGTTTGTCTATAAGTCTCCGGTAATGTGAAAGGGTTCCCAAAAGTATGCAATCACTTTTTTTTAATTTTCCCGTAATTACTTCTCGCGGCAGAACAACTTCTCCACCTAAGGAAAGCATTTCCTGTTTTAAAACATTACCGAGAAGAGCCTCCAGTCCTTCTATCTGCAGAGCATAAAAAATCCCTTTCCCAGACATAATTCTCTGTCCGCTTTTATCTACCCTCATAAGACGCATCTTTTCTAAAAAATCATCTTCTCCGGTAAATTTAAGCAGTCTCAGTTTCATCTTTCTTATCCTCTATACCCAACAATTTCTCCACCTCTGCCTTCTCCAGAACTTCCTTCTCCAAGAGGGTTTCCGCTAAGAGTTTAAGCTTATCCCGGTGCTTGTTCAGTTCCTCCTTAGCTTGGTTATAGCAGGTGTGGATTATATTCCCTACCTCCTGGTCAATGAGGAGCGCGGTTTGGTCACTGTAATTCTTTTCCTCAAAAATATCCCGGCCAAGAAAAATCTGCTGCTGGTCTCTCCCTAAGGTTACATTCCCCAATTTTTCACTCATCCCCAATTTAGTAACCATAATGCGGGCGATTTCTGTTGCCTGCCTTAAATCATTTTCTGCTCCCGTGGAAATATCTTCAAAGATAAGTTGTTCACTGGCACGCCCTCCCAAAAAGATGGTAATCTGTCTTAAGAGTTCTTTCTTCGTATGGAGGTATTTATCTTCCAGAGGAAGGTCCATGGTGTGTCCCAGAGATATGCCCCGAGGTAAAATAGTAACTTTTAAAGGACGCGTTGGCCCGGGGATAAGAAAAGAAATCAAAGTATGACCTGCCTCATGATAAGCAATGCGTAATTTTTCCTCTTTACTGATAACCCGGGACTTCTTTTCTGGTCCGGCAACTACCCTTTCAATTGCCTCGTTGAGGTCTTCGGTATCTACCGCTTCTTTATTCTTCCGTGCCGCTAAAAGGGCAGATTCATTTACGAGATTAGCAAGGTCTGCCCCGGAAAATCCTGGGGTCTGACGGGCAATATCTTTTAAATCTACATTGGGAGCAAGTTTTATATTCTTTGTATGCACTCTGAGAATCTCCTCCCTCCCTTTTATATCTGGACGGTCAATAACGATTATGCGGTCAAACCTTCCTGGACGAAGTAATGCCGGATCAAGAACATCCGGACGATTGGTAGCGGCCATAACGATGATTCCCTGTTCAGTTTCAAATCCATCCATTTCCACCAATAAGGCATTAAGGGTCTGCTCCCTTTCATCATGTCCACCGCCAATTCCTGCAAAACGCTGCCTTCCTACCGCATCTATTTCATCAATAAAAACAATACAACCCCTTCCACTCTGCTTGGCATAACGCTTAGCCTGGTCAAAGAGGTCACGGACCCTGGATGCTCCCACTCCCACAAAAAGTTCTACAAAATCTGAACCGGAAATACTAAAGAAAGGAACCCCTGCCTCTCCACTCACTGCCTTAGCAAGGAGAGTTTTTCCCGTCCCCGGTGGCCCAATCAAAAGCACACCCTTAGGGATTTTTCCTCCCAATCTCTGAAATTTCTTAGGGTCTTTCAAAAATTCAATTATCTCCTTAAGCTCTTCTTTTGCCTCATCTACACCTGCCACATCATTAAAGGTGGTTCTTGTCTGGTCTCCGGTAATCAGCCGTGCACGGGATTTGGCAAAACTCCAGATGCGTGAGCCACCAGTCTGCACATTCCGATATCCAAAATACCAGATAAATAAAATGAATAAAAGCATCGGTCCTAAAGAATAGAAGAGGTTAACAAAAAATGTGCGCGGGGGTCTAATTTCAAAATTGGAGACATTCTCCCGAAGAATTCTTATAAGGTCAGGGTCGTTTTCAGGAATATGCACCGTATATCTTCTGCCATTAGCCAGAACCCCAGTGATAATTTCTTCGGTCTTTATTGCCGAACGGATCTCTTTGCGTTGCAAATTCTCGGAAACCATCCGATAAAACTCACCATAACTTAATACCAGAGGCGGTCCTTCCAAAGATAATTTACCCAAGTTGAAAAGATACATTGTGAAAACTATGAGCATCAGCACCCAGAAGAGCCTTCTGAAAAAATTGTTTTTCTTACCTACTTTCTGTCCCTCATTCATATTTACCTCACTTTTTTATAAAAAATATTAAATCCTTATTTCCTTTTTCTACAGAAATACCCCGGGGTAAACTTAGGATTGAACCGCCTGGTCTCTTCAGAAGCTCCGTAAACTCCTTCCAGTGCTGATAGTTTATGCGCCGCAAGTTCCCTTTTAATTCACCGATAGCTAAACGAAAAATCTCTCTCTGAAGAATGGGATGGAGGGCTTTGAACTTATCCTGGAGAATGGTTATTTTCCCATCCGCAAGCTTGGTTAAAGTCTTAAATTTCCTTTTTCCCTGTTTATGGATATATTCATAAGCCAAACCTAAATTTTCTGCCATATTTGCTAAAACCTCTTTAATCTGAGGGTTAAATTCCTTTATTAGATAGGGAATTAGTTCATTGCGGATACGATTACGCAGATATGCAGAAGAAAGATTGCTTTTATCTATGCGATATTCTATTTTTTCTTCATTTAAATATTTTATTATCTCTTCCCTCCAGATTTCAAAAAGCGGTCGGATAATTAAAAAACCTTTTTCTTCCCTTACCGGAGGAATCCCCCGTAAACCCAAAAGCCCCGCCCCCTTTAACAGACGCATCAGTACAGTTTCTACCTGGTCATCACGGGTATGGCCAAGAGCAATTTTTCTTATTCCCAAACTCTCTCCCCTCCGAAAGAAAAATTCATAACGCAAAAGGCGCGCTCCTTCTTCTTCTGACAAACCTCGCTTTGCAATCTCTTTTTTCACATCTATTTCTTCGCAGTGAAAGGGAAGTCTCAGATTTTCCGAGAGTTTTTTTACAAATAAAGCATCCGCCTCCGCTTCCTCACGCAATTTATGATTGAGATGGGCAATATGTAGCTCCAGTTCCCAATCTTTTTTTATCTGGAAAAGAAGATAAATCAGACATACTGAATCCGGGCCACCGGAAACCCCTACCAGAACTCTATCCCCTCTACTTAACATCCGGAATTTAACAATTGTCTTCTCTAACTTTTCTCTGAGCATAACGATGGTGGCAGGAAGCGGATTTGAACCGCTGACATAACGGGTATGAGCCGTCCGCTCTACCAAGCTGAGCTATCCTGCCCATTTTTATTTATCATACCATAAAAAAATTATTTTGCAAGTATAAAGGAAGGAAAATAAAAATGAGGTCCTAAAATTCCCTTCAAAGTCTACATTATTTTAAACTAAATTAAAATTCCCCATTCTGTATCCTTCAAGGTCAACGGTGGTGTATCCAAATCCCAGTTTTTTAAATTCCTTTACAGTTTCTTCTCTTATCTTCCGAAGGAAAAATTTATAAATTTCTCCTTCTCCTACCTCAATCCGGGCAATTTTATCTTGAAGGCGCACGCGAACCTGTTTAAATCCTCTCCGGTGCAGGAAATCTTCCGCTTTTTCTATCTGTTTTAATTTTTCCGGTATAATCTTTATCCCATAGGGGAAACGTGAAGCCAGACACGCCTGCGGAGGTTTATTCCAGTTGGGAATACCTAAACTTTTTGCCAGAAAGCGAATCTCTTTTTTCCCCAAGCCTGCTTCCTGCAACGGACTTAAGACCTTCCATTTCTCCTTGGCTTTTCTCCCCGGACGATAGTCAAAATGGTCATCATCGTTCGTCCCATCAATAACGACATTAAATCCCTTCCTCCGGGCAAGCGCATGCAATTTTCTAAAAAGTTCATCCTTACAGTAAAAACAGCGGTTCCGGGGATTGGAAGAAAAGCGATTATTTTTCAATTCCTCAGTAAAAATAGTAATATGGCTTACCCCCAATCCCTTAGCTAATCTCTTTGCCTCTCTGTATTCTCTCTCGGGATATGTCTCCGAACAGGCAGTTACCGCAAGAACATTTTCCTTCCCCAAAACATCCTTTGCTATTTTGAGAAGAAATGTGGAATCCACTCCTCCGGAAAATGCCACCACCACTGAACCCAAATTTTCCAAAATCTCCTTTAACTTTTCTAATTTTTGATGTTTGATTTTTGAATTTTTAATTTTAAACAATCCACCCTCCTCCCAAAACCAAATCATCTTTATAAAAAACCACTGCCTGTCCGGGGGTAACGGCAAACTGGGGGGTTTGAAAAACCACCTCTACAGAATTATCTTTTTGAGAAATTACGACTGCCGGAGATTTGGGATGTCGGTATCTAATCCTTACCTCTAAGTTAAGTTCTCCCTCAGGCTTATCAACTATCCAGTTTAGATTCTTTGCCTCCAACCTTTGGCTCATAGCCTCTTTCTTATCTCCTACGATGAGGGCATTATTCTGTGCATCAATTTTTATGACATATAAAGGCTTCTGCCCGCTAATTCCCAAACCCTCCCTCTGTCCCAAGGTATAAAAGACTATCCCTTTATGTTCTCCCAAAACCTTCCCTTCTTTATTTAAAATTGGGCCGGGTTTAATCTCCGGAATAAATTTCTTAAAAAATTCTTTTTTATCTCTCCCGGGGATAAAACAGATATCCTGACTCTCGCGCTTATCATAAACCGGTAGCCCTATTCTCTTTGCCAGATTGCGCACTGCTGATTTCTTATAATTTCCCAGAGGGAAAATTGTCTGTGCAAGTAGATTTTGATTTAGACTAAACAAAACATAGGATTGGTCTTTTTCTTTATCACTTGCTTCTTTTAAAAGAAATCTTTTCTCTTCTTTACTGTAGACAACCTGAGCATAGTGTCCGGTAGCAATAAAATCTGCCCCAATCTCTTTTGCCTTTTTTAAAAAATATCCCCACTTTATTTTTTCATTACAAACAATACAGGGATTGGGAGTGTGCCCCCGGAGATATTCTTCAATAAAATAATCAATTACCTCCTTTTTAAACTCCTTCTCCAGATTAAAGACATAGTAAGGAATTTTTATTCGCTCAGCAATCAAACGGCAATCTTCTATGGATTTCAGATTGCAGCAGGCTCGGGGAGTATCAAAACCGCAGATTTCCTTTGACCAGAATTTAATCGTTGCCCCAATTATCTCGTAACCATCATCCTTAAGCAGATAGGCAGATACTGCTGAATCCACCCCACCACTCATTGCCATCAACACCCTCTTGCCCATTTTCTTCAATTCTTTTAAATATTACAAATAGGAAAGATTAACTCTTTAATCTCCAATCGGAGAAGAAAATTTCTTTAGCGAGGATGGGTAATTATAAATTCTTTTTAAGGTAGGATAAATTTATATCCTTCACTCCCTTCCCCCATGCAGGGAAGACAAAAATTTAAAAAGAGAAAGTTCAGACAATTAATTTACCTGCGCAGGGAAACCCGATAATCGCTTTCTCCCTCTAAAATAACATGTCCTTCCCGTGCCAACCAGCCTAAACTCATCAGGATTAAATCACGCGGCTTTTCTATCCCACTAACTAATGCGGAAAGAGTCGTCTGTCCATGCTCATCCAGATAATGCCAGATATCTCCGGCGGTAATTCCAATCTCGGTAATCATTTTTTCTCACCCCTTTCTCTCTTCTCTTCCCGTTTATTATAACTCTTACAGCGTGGACAAACTGAAATCTCTGTTTCTTTATCTATGTAAATATGCGCACAGATTGAACAATGCCAGATATTCCTCTTGGGCAGAAGGGGTAAGACCCCCTTGCGCTTAATTCGGTTTTCAAAAACTATCCAGAAACTAACAATTACCAAGAGAATCAATAATAAATATAGTCCAATTGCCAGAGAAAAGTCAAGATTAATCATTCTTCTTTGCCATAATCCGGGGAGAAAAATCTATTTCATACCATCTCCCCCAATTCCCATAAGGGAGAAAAGTCCATCCTTTGATTGTCTTGAGCACAGAAATATCCCATTCCGGATTACCGCTAAAAGAATAGGGTTCAACAAATTGCACCACTCCATTTTCGGCAATAAAAAACCGCACCCTCAAGGTTAAATCCTCATCTTTCCCTGTATAACTTAAAAGAGGAGAAGATGTTTCTTTAATGGAGAGGGAAAGGAGATTATACGGTTTATCTTGAGAAAAAATAAATCTCTCCCGGTTAGTTTCTCCGGTGAGAGGTGCATATTCTATACTTTCCTGAATAAACAAGGGTCTTTCGGGAATTACCGTGCAAACCTGTTTCGGATGAGAGGAAATGTCCGGGGAGGACTTTATTCTCTCTCCCATAACTTCCTCCACCCGTCTGTGGGCAAAGAAAAGATAACTCCTCTCTCCCTCTGTCTTCTGCTTACCATAATCCGCTAAAAGGGAACCGAAGAAAGAAATCTCTATTTTACGCAGGGGAGTCCTCTGTGGAGAAAATAGGGTGAGGTTAAAAATAAAAAAAGGTAAAAGATGCAGCAAAAAGGAGATTAAAAGAGAATTTTTAAGTTCGGGAGTTAACTTCATTTTTCTTCTTGCACAGTAGCAATGTTCAGCCTCTCTATACCCTTTTCCCGACAGAGGTCCCAGATTTCCACAATTTTACCTAAGGATGCCTGCTTATCTGCTTTTAGAAGTATAGATTTTTTCTTAGGAAGATTCTCCAGATAATTCCCCAATTCTTTTATGGTCACCACCTTATCATTTAAGAAAACTATACTATTTTTATTCACAGTAATTACCACGGTTTCTTCCGGAATCGCTTCACTGGTTATAGCCTTAGGAAGATTTACCTTTATTCCGGCCTGCGTGACTACAAAAGAAGAAGTTAAAAGAAAAAAGATAAGCAACTGAAAGATAACATCCACCAGGGGGGTAATATCTATACCCCGCTGTCCCCTTTCCCATTCAAAATGTCTGCGAAAGCGCATGCTTTCTCCTTTCTATTCCCTTTCTTGCGGGGAAGTAACTGGAGAAATACCCTTCACCCCTTCCTCTTCCGTAAGGAGATTAACTAACTCTGTAGCCGAACGTTCCATCTCCAGAATAAAACCATCCACTCTGCTTACCAGATAATTATAAACCACAAATGTGGGAATCGCCACCACCAAACCTGCCACCGTGGTGAGCAATGCCTCCCAAATCCCTCCTGCCAGGTCTCCAGGGTTAATAGGATTTAAAGAGGCTGACTTTTCCTGCACTACCTGAAAAGCTCTCACCATTCCGGTAACTGTTCCCAATAAACCTAATAAAGGGGCAATATGGGCAACCGTGGCTAATATCCCCAGATTTTTTTCCAAACGGGGTATTTCTTGGAGTGCAGCGTCCTCAATGGCTTCCTTAATCTCCTCCCTTGGCCTGCCCTGTTTCAATATCCCTGCTTTCAAAATATGGGCAATTGGACCGGGGGTTTCCTCGCATTTCTGTAAGGCATCGCGTAAACGATTTCTTCTAAGGATGTTGGCAATGTTATCCATAAACTCCTGCGTATCAATCTTTGCCCGATGGAGATGGTAAAGCCTTTCTATTACCACTGCCAGCGAAAGAATGGAGCAGAAAATAATTGGATACATCACCGGTCCACCTTTCTGAATTATCTCCCACATTCCCAATCCTCCCATTTCGCCTCCTTCCTTATTTTCTGATTATTTATTTTATTCTTTCTTTAATCTCTTCTAAGCGTTTGCGGGATAAATTTCTTATCTCTTGATTTCGCGAATTGATAAGTTGCTGATAGATATCCTCCGCTTCCACCCATTTCTCTTTCTTCTCTAAAATCTGACCAATGCCTATCCTTGCCCGTTCTATAATCTCCCCCTCATTGACTCCTTCAAGATAGACTATCTTAAGGTATTCGGTTAGAGCCTCATCTAAATTACCTTCCTCTTCCAGGATTGAGGCTAAATCAAATTTGATGAGGGCAAATAAATCTGGGGAGGGACAGTTTTCTGCTCTTTTCAGTAATTTCAAGGCGGTCTCTATATCCTTTTTTTCTTTCCTTAAATTTGCCTGTTCCTTTAGGGAAAGATAGAAATAGTGTGTCTGGGGAAAATCCCTCTCCAATTCTCGGAAAACTTCCTCCGCTTCATTCCGCATATTTAACTGATAAAGAATCTTCCCTTTTCTGTATAGAGCATCGGGGATAAGGGGACTGCCTGGATACCTCTGCTGTAATTTCTCAAAATATTTAATACTGGAGAGATAATCTTTTTTATAATAATTTACCCATCCCAACCAATAGTAAGCATCATCCACTAAATCGTCCTGAGGAAACCGTTCAATCAATTGCAGAAAATATTCCTGGGATTTATTAAAATCGCCAATTTGGTAGTAGTATTCACCAAGCCAGAAAACAATTTCGGGAATCAAATCCGCTTTCGGATAGCGTCTTAATATTTCCTGAACCGTTTTAAGAAATTCTTTCTTCTTGCCACTGAGATAAACTGCCCAGGCAGTATAGTAGTCCAAAGCAAAAAGAAACTTCTCTTCTCTTAGAGAATTACGAATCTTTCTAAACCATTCTATTGCCTCTTGATACCTCTGCATATTCATTAAACAGACCCCTCTTTTTATCTCCGCTTCCTCTCCGTAGGTCTTATGGTGGGAGAGCCTGGCGAATTCTTCTTCTGCAAGTTTATAGTTTCCCTGTTTAAAATAGGATAAGGCAATATAATAGCCTGCCTCTTCACTATATCTGGTGGAAGGGAAATTGGTGATGAGGCTGCGGAAGGAGATAATCGCAGCATCGTATTTTTCCAATTTATAAAAAATTACCCCTAACTGCATCTGGGCATAGTCAGCATATAAACTTGCGGTATAATCTTTCAGAATCAAATCATACATTTCCGAAGCCCTAGTATAATCTTCTTTTTCCAAATAGATATCTCCTAAACAGGCAAGGGCAGAGGCTTTGAGATTTTCATCCTGAGAATAATAGACTATCTCTTCAAAGTTAACAATCGCTTCTTCTATCTTCCCTAATTTCCGATACGCCCAGCCTAAGGTATAATAAAAATCGTCTCGCTCATTCTGAAGGTTGAATTTTTTAATTGCCTCTTTACAGAAATTGATTGTTTCTTCATAGCGAGATAAATTGTAAAGAGATTCTGCTTTACCAATAGATGCAGAAAAGACCTGCGGTGATTGCGGAAACTCCCTCAATAGTTTCTCGTATACTTCCAGAGCCTCGTTATACCTTTGGATTTTGGACAAGGTAGTGGCTAAACCAATAAGTGCAGAATCAAGGATACTCTTCTCTCTATTCTTCTCTATAAAATTTCTAAAATACCTCTCCGCCTCCTCATAGCGTTCAGTCTTGAGATATATCCAAGCAATTCCTAAAAGGGCAGGTTCACTAAAAGCAGATTGGGGGAAGCGTAAGATGATTCGTGAATAGTTATCCAAGGCTTTCTCATAATCAGAGGTATTAAAACTGATTTCTCCTAAATAGTAATATATCTCATCAAGAGATTTTGCTTTAGGGAAACGATTGAGAAAGACAAGAAAATTTTCCTGTGCAGTTCGGTAATCGTTCAATTTAAAGTAAGTCTTGGCTTTCTGCAATAAAACTTTCTGCAGGAGGTCTTCCTTAAGCTTATCCATCTCCAGTTTATCCCACCAGAAGAGTGCTTCTTTAAAATCACCCATTATATAGTAGCTTAAAGCAAGCGAATGGAGAGCATAGTCTCTATGGGATGCTTGAGGAAATTCATTAATTACCTTTAAGAAATATTCCCTTGCTGTAGAAAAATCTTTTCCCTTTAAATAAACCTCTCCCAACCAGTATAAAATCGTCTCCGTTAAATCTTTCGCAGAGGGATTTTTGAGAATCGTCTCCAACTCGGAAAGGGCAGGCAAAAGTCTATCCAGGTAATAATAGCACTGTGCTAAAAGTAAATGAGCCTGAGAAGCCTTTTTACTCTCAGGATATTTCTTGAGGAATGCCTCCAGTTGCTTTGCCGCAACCTCATAGAATTTATCTTCAAAGGTCCGGGAAGCAAAAACAAAATCCTCTTCTTCTCCTGCAAAAACTGGTGAGTTTAGGAGAATGAAAGAGAAAATTATAATTAAGATTTTCATTGTAAAAACTAATTTATCACAAAAATATTATTTTCTCAAGAAAATTAGTCAGTTGCGGTGGAATTTATTTGCTTCAATACCCTCTTTAAGTATTGTCCAGTATAAGATTGAGCATTCTCCACAATCTCCTCGGGGCTTCCACAGGCAACTAAATAACCTCCTTCCTCTCCCCCCTCAGGTCCCAAATCAATTATATAATCTGCAGTTTTTATTACATCTAAGTTATGCTCAATAACGATTACTGTATTCCCCAGGTCAACCAGTTTGTGCAGAACCTGGAGTAGTTTAGCAATATCCGCAAAGTGTAAACCGGTCGTAGGTTCATCAAGTATATAGAGAGTTTTTCCCGTTGATTTCTTCCCCAGTTCCGCGGCCAGCTTCACCCTCTGGGCTTCACCTCCTGAAAGCGTAGTGGCTGATTGCCCCAATTGAATATAACCCAGACCAACATCATAGAGTATCTGAAGTTTATTTTTTATCCGGGGAATATTCTCAAAAAGTTCCATCCCCTCGTCCACAGTCATTTCCAGGACATCACGGATAGATTTTCCTTTATACTTCACCTCTAAGGTTTGCTCATTAAAGCGTGCCCCTTTACAGACATCACAAACTACATAAACATCGGGGAGAAAATGCATCTCAATTTTTTTTACACCATCGCCCTCACAGGCTTCGCAACGTCCTCCCTTTACATTGAAACTAAATCTCCCCGGTTTATACCCCCGGATGCGCGCCTCAGGAAGCAGGCTAAAGAGTTCACGGATATAGGTAAAAAGCCCGGTATAGGTAGCGGGATTGGAACGGGGGGTTCTTCCAATGGGAGACTGGTCAATAATAATCACCTTATCAACAAATTCTACACCCTTTATCTGGCGGTATCTTCCTGGTTTTTCTCTGGAATGATAAAATCTCTGCGCTAAGGCACGATAGAGAATCTCATGAATTAAAGTGCTCTTCCCCGAACCCGATACCCCGGTAATACAACTGAAAACTCCCAGCGGAATCTTAACATCAATCCTTTTAAGATTGTGCTCTTCCGCTCCGATTATTTCTAAAAATTTTGCTTGCCTGTATGGACGACGATTATTCCCAATGTCTATCTTTAACTCTCCTCGCAGATATTGGGCAGTGAGTGATTCTTTACAGGAGAGCAGTCCTTCCAAAGGCCCACTGTAAACTACCTCCCCTCCGTTCTTCCCGGCTCCCGGTCCTAAATCAACAATAAAATCAGCATTTCGGATAGTTGCTTCATCATGTTCTACAACAATTAAAGTATTCCCTAAATCGCGGAGAGTTTTCAAACTATTTAACAGTTTTGCATTGTCCCTTTGATGCAAACCAATACTTGGCTCATCCAAAATGTAAAGCACCCCTACAAGCCCTGCCCCAATCTGTGTTGCCAAACGGATTCTCTGAGCTTCTCCTCCGGAAAGCGTGGAGCTCTGCCGGTCCAAGGTAAGATAGCCCAGTCCCACATTGAGCATAAAATCAAGCCTACGTAGTATCTCTTTGAGGACCTGCTGGGCAATTATTTTCTGGGATGGAGAAAGTTCCAGATTAGTAAAAAATTCCTTCGCTTGAACAATTGACATACCGGTAATCTCCGCGATATTCTTCCCTTGAATTTTTATGGAGAGACTCTCCGGTCGCAAACGCTTCCCCTTACAGGCAGGACAGGGAAGGGTGCTCATAAAACGCGATATTTCTTCCTTCAAATAATCACTCTCCGTTTCTTGAAAGAGCCGTTCCAGATGGGGAATTACTCCCTCATAGGGCCTGCCCCAAATCCATTCTTCGCATCCATAGAGAATTATTCTCTGTATCTCTTTACTCAATTTCTTAAAAGGGATTTCCATACTGAAACCAAGTCTCTCGGCAAGTTCCCTTAAAATTCCCCGGTAATAAAGTATATAGCCCCTTCCCCCCTTTCTCCAGGGCTCAATAGCCCCTTCCCTTAGAGATTTATTCTTATCAGGGATAACCAAATCTGGGTCTATCTCCATCTTTGTCCCCAATCCATTACACTGAGGACAGGCTCCATAAGGAGAGTTAAAGGAAAAAATTCTCGGTTCAATTTCTCCATAACTTATGCCACAGTCCACACAGGCAAAAAGTTCACTGTATAGAAAGTCGGATTTCCCTTCTTGATTTACGATAACTATCCCTTTGCCAAATTTCAAAGCAGTCTCCAGAGAATCGGCAATCCTTTTTTTCATCTCCGGGGAAAGGGTAAGTCTATCCACGACAACCTCTATATGATGGATTTTTTTCTTATCCAGGACAATCTCTTCCTCTAAGTCATAAATTTTTCCATCCACCCTTACCCTTACAAATCCCTGTTTACGCAGGTCTTTAAATAGACTCTGGTATTCTCCCTTCCTTCCCCTCACCTGAGGAGCAAGAATCATAATTTTTGTCCCTGAAGGAAGAGCACTCACCTGGTTAATAATCTCCTGTGAAGATTGCCGGGAAATTTTTTTACCACATTTATAACAATAGGGGGTTCCCACACGGGAAAATAAAAGGCGCAGATAATCATAAATTTCTGTTTGTGTCCCTACGGTGGAACGGGGATTGCCTCCCGCGGTTCGCTGTTCTATGGAGATTGCCGGAGAAAGCCCTTCAATAAAATCAACATCCGGTTTCTGCATCTGCTCTAAGAATTGTCGGGCATAGGCAGAAAGTGATTCCACATAGCGCCTCTGCCCTTCGGCATAAATAGTATCAAAAGCGAGGGAAGATTTTCCAGAACCACTCAATCCGGTAATTACAATTAATTTGTTGCGGGGAAGCTCTAAATGGATATTCTTAAGATTGTGCTGTCTTGCTCCATGGATAACAATCAAATCGGACATGGCATTTATTTAATTAATAACTCAGGATATTAAATTATATATAAAAAATAAGAGATTTACAAGGTAGGAAAAAATACTTGAAATTAACTGAGGCTCGGATATAATAAAACCAGTGAAGAGAAAATATATTGTAATTATTGTAGGACTGGTAGCCATTTTTCTTCTCTTTTATCTAAGCATTAGCCTTATTATCCCCGCAAAAATAAGACCCTTGCTCACTGAGGTTATTCAGAATTATACCGGTAAAAAGGTGGAAATGGAAGGAATCACCTTCTCTCTCCTGCGGGGTTTAGTGGTAAAAAATTTAACCCTTAAAAATTTCTTCGGTAACCTCCCCCTCAAATTCCCCTATTTAAACCTAAGGATAAATTATCCCCCATTAATTTTTCAAAGAAGAATTGTATATCGCCTGTCCTCAGCACCTGCGGAGATATTGAACATCCGCATTAATTCCTCAGGAACCTTTAAATTGAGTGACAAATCCTTAGTCTCTCAGATAAACATAGAAGCCCCCATTGGTTTAGCAAAATTCTTTATCCAAGAAATCCCTTTAGAAATTAAAGGCGACAAGGTAAACATAAATGTAAGTTTAGAGGTCAGTGGACAAAAGGATATTACTGCAGATATAGAACTTCCCTGGCATAATATTTCACTGACGATTTTCCACAATCTGCTCTCCGGAGATGGAAAAATCAATTTGCATCTCTCTAAATCCAGTAAAGCGGAGAAAATAAACTATAAAGGCAAATTAAAAATAGAGCAGTTAAACACATCCCTTTCCAAAAGTGAAGAGAAAATTGTCTTTAAAAACGGAGACATTGACTTTGACCAGAAAAATATTCAGATAAATAAATTAGAATGTAGATACTTAGAAAGTACCTACCTGCTTACGGGCGGGGTTAAGAATTTAAACCGACCGGAAATATCTCTTGATATAAGCAGTGAGACGATAAGCGGTAAAATAAACCTTGCTTATCTACAAAATAGCCTGGATATAAAAAGCGTTAAACTTAAACTCCCGCAATCAAAACTTGAACTGCAGGGTTTAATCAATGACCTGAAGAATCTAAATGGTGAATTCTATCTCAGTGGCTCACTCCATACCGATGACCTAAAATACTTACCCATTAAATTTAACTCTCGGTTAAAGGAAATAAATCTCTACTCTCTTTTTAATATTGAAGCCTATATTTCAGGAAGTTTAAGGGAATGGAATAAATGGAAAACACTTATAAAAATCAATTCTTCAGAGACAAAAATAAAACAATACAAAATTGAGAATATGGATACAGAAATAAGAACAAAAGAGGGAACCCTCAACGGAGATTTGAAAGCCAATGCCTATAACGGAGAATTGGCAATAGATATAAAAGAATTATCCCTCAGAGATAACTTCCCCTTTATGGGGAATTTAATTGTTGAGGGGGTTGATTTAGAGAAATTAAACGCTGTTTCTTTAAAATTGAATAAAAAAATTTCTGGTTCTTTCCATGGGGAATTTACCTGTAGAGGAGAAATAAAAAAGATTAAGGAAATCAAGGGGGAAGGATGGTTTGAAATAACCGATGGTCTGCTTTGGGAACTGCCAGTATTTGATAAACTGAGCCAGATAATTGAAATCCCCGGTATAGAAAAGAATGTATTCCGTGAAGCACATGCAAATTTTGTAGTTAATAATCAGACAATCACCACCAAAGATTTGGAGTTAATCAGTAAGCGCCTAACTCTCAAAACGCAAGGAAGTATCTACTTCAATGGGAACTTAGACTTGAGAGTAAGGATGGAATTTCCTCCTGAGACACAACCTTCGTCTTCGGAAGCCTTAGATAAACTTCAGGATATTTTACTGAAAGGGGCAGGGGCTTTATTCAAAGAGGTGCAGATAAAAGGAACACTTAAGAATCCTGAATATAAAATTATCCCTTCTCTTGAGCATATTTTCCCCAATATTCTTCCATAAACTTCTTTATTTTTCTCAAAGCCCAACTGCGGTGACTGATTTTATTTTTAATTTTCTCCCCCAATTCGGCGAAAGTTTTATTATATCCCGAAGGAATAAAAACCGGGTCATAACCAAATCCATAATTTCCTTTCATCTCTTTAGCAATCCTTCCTACACAGGTCCCCTTCACCAATTTTATTAAACCCTTAACATCGGCGAGGGCAATACAGCAGACAAATTCTGCTCTCCTTTTACTTAGAGGGACACCTTTCAAGAGCCGAAGGAGTTTTTTATTATTTTCTTCAGCGGTAGCATCTTCCCCGGCAAAGCGTGCGGAATAAACCCCGGGTTTCCCATTTAAATACTTAACCACCAGTCCCGAATCATCGGCAAGGCTTAAGTGTTTTGTCTTCCTTGCATAAAAAACTGCTTTTTTAATAGCGTTATCTTCAAAGGTATAACCATCCTCTTCTATTTGCGGTAAATCAGGGAAATCAAGAAGGGTGAGAATTTTTAGGTTCAATCCTGAGAGGATTTTTTCAATCTCTTTCTTTTTATCAAGATTATATGTAGCAATCACTAATTCTCTTTTCATAATTCAAGTTTTAACAATTCCTTTTCCATAGCCACCAATTCCGCAATTCCCTTTTTTGCCAAATCAAGAAGGCTCTTCATTCCCTCAAATGTAAAGGGTTCCTTCTCGGCAGTTCCCTGAATTTCAATAAATCTACCATTCCCTGTCATAGCGATATTCAAATCCACCTCCGCACGAAAATCCTCTTCATAAGTCAGATCAAGTAGGAGATTCCCTTCCACAATTCCTACACTGATTGCAGCCACATAGTCCTTTATAGGCAATTTTGTAAGCAACCCCTCCCTGCGCATCTTTAAGAGACAATCTGCAAGAGCAATAAAGCCCGCGGTAATAGAAGCGGTGCGTGTTCCCCCATCCGCCTGTATTACATCACAATCTATCCAGATGGTTCTTTCTCCCAATGCTCTTAAATCCACAACTGCCCGTAAACATCTTCCAATAAGCCTCTGAATTTCTTGTGTTCTTCCACTTGGTCCCGTGCGTGCAGTTTCCCGGGGTGCGCGGGTTATCGTCGCCCGGGGAAGCATTCCGTATTCCGCGGTAATCCAACCCGAACCAGTTCCTTTAAGAAAAGGCGGAACTTTTCCTTCATCTAAGGAAGCAGTGCAAACCAGACGGGTATCTCCCAACTCCATAAGACAAGAGCCCTCGGCATTTTTTACATAATTGCGCAAAAAATTAACTTTCCTTATTTTATCAAATCCCCTTAAATTATCTCTTGTCATATATACTCCTTCCTTTTATATCAATCCCCACAATTAAAGGGAAATCTTCCACTTCTAATCTAAAAATTGCCTCTGTACCCAATTCTGGCCAGGAAATCAGTTCTTTCTTTTTTACAAATTTTGATAAATATGCTCCTGCTCCAGCAGGAGCAAGAAAATATATTGCTTTATATTTTTTAATCGCTGAAATAATCTCCGCAGAACGCTTACCTTTACCAATCATCCCTTTCAAACCATTTTTTAAAAGTGGTATGGTAAATTTATCCATTCGCGAACTTGTAGTCGGACCACAAGAACCAATTATCTTTCCAGGAGGTGCAGGAGTAGGTCCACAATAATAAATTATTTGATTTTTCAAAGCAAAAGGAAGTTGCCTCCTTTTCTTAATCAAATCACAGAGCCTTTTATGTGCCTGGTCTCTTGCAGTATAAATTACTCCTTTTAACAAAACCTCCTCCCCTGCTTTCAAAGCTCGGATATCTTTTTCTTTTAAGGGCGTGGTTATCTTCTTCATTTTTATAAAACACACTAACCCTATAATACTTTTTTAGCTGATCTTGTAGCATGACAACTTATATTTACTGCTACTGGAAGACCTGCAATATGTGTAGGAAAAGTTAAAATATTTACCCCCAAACAGGTAGTTTCTCCACCCAATCCCATTGGCCCAATATTTAATTTATTAATTTCTCTCAATAGCTCATTTTCCAATCTCTGAATTTTATTTTGGATTTTAGATTTTGGATTTCGGATTTCCCTCAGTGTTGCTTCCTTTGCCAAAATTGCCGCCTTATCAAATGTCCCTCCTATCCCCACTCCCACAACAAAAGGAGGACAGGCATCGGGGCCGGCCTCTTTAACCACTTTGAGTATAAAATCCTTGATCTCTTTTTCACTGGCAGTAGGGGCAAACATCTTTATCTGTGACCTATTTTCTGCTCCAAACCCTTTTACACAGAGTTTAAGCCTCAATTTATCTCCTTTAACGATACGCGTATAAATAACTGCGGGGGTATTGCCTTGAGTATTTACTCTTGATAATGGCGTACAGACGGAGCTCCTCAAATATCCTTCTCTGTATGCTTTTCTTATCCCTTTATTTATTGCCTCATTTAAACTTCCATTTACAATCCTCACCTCTTCTCCTTTCTCCACAAAAACAACCACCATCCCTGTATCCTGGCAGAGGGGAATTTTTTCTCTCCGGGAAATAGAGGCATTCTCTAACAAAATTTTTAGCATTCTTTTAGCCCGGAAATCTTTTTCTTGAAAATAGGCAGATTGCAAAGTCTTTAAAACATCTTTTCTCAAAACAAAATTTGCTTTTAAAACCAGTTGAAAAATAGCCTCGCTGATCTCTTTAGCAAAAACCCTCTTCATCATCTTTAGTCTTTCGCTAACAATTTGTTTATCTTATCAAATAACGATTTCAAGTCATCTTTTTTACGCACAAGTAGAGGGCCTTTTTTATCAAAGACGAGCCGTTCACTCAATTCCCTCTCCAGACGCATAAGGGGACCAACCAGGCGATGAGAAATCCTTAAAGTAATTTTAAGCATCAACCAGAGGAAAATAAAAGAAGAAATTAAAAGAACTAAATTTAATCTCCTTACCAGAGAAATTAGATTAAAGATTACCGCTTCAGAAATTTTCGGTTGTTGAACTATAATTTTAAAGAATAAAAAATATAGGCAAGAAATAGCTATGGCTGTAGGAATGGCAATAGATAAACAGACAACGGTAAGGATATTTCTCTGAAATGGGATTGCTAAAAATATCTTTTTTCTCCTTTCTTTTTCCATAATTCAACCTCCTCGCCCCAAATCGGTGGGAGCTCTGCCTAAAGATTGCAATAATTTTATCACATAACCGATGCGTTCTTCCACACTTATCTCTGTCCCTGCCCGTTCCGGATAAATCTCATAAAGAGTTCTATACTTCTGGGGAGTTACATTAATCATTAAAGAATTGGCACCCGAAAGAAGTCCTAAGCGCAAACCATTTATCTTATCCAGTGTTTCCAAAGCAGTGGTAACTAATATTCTGGAGTCAGGATACTTCATTCTCGTCTGAGCAATAATATCTAAGACAAATTCTAAGGATGGCTTGGGGAAATCTCCTAAAGGGGTGTTGGGATGGGGAATAAAAGGACCGAAAGAAAACATCTCGGGCTTTAAGCTGGCGGTTAAATCAATATCCTTCTCCAAATCTTCCTTTGTTTGCCCAGGTAAACCTATCAAAAATCCGCTCATAATTAAATAACCCAAAGCACTGAGTTTTTTAATTAAACCTACGCGCTCTTTCCAAATATGTCCGGGTCTAAACTTCTCATATAAAATGGGGTTACCTGTCTCAAAACGCAAAAGCAGTCCCCTTGCTCCTACCTTATATGCCTTTCCAAATAAACTCTCTTCCCTCTCCCCGATACTTAAAATAATTAAGCAGGCACAATTTTTAAGGATCCCACTAACTATTTTACAAATTTTATCTTCATCATACCAGACATCCTCTCCCGACTGAAGCACCAGAGCTTTAAAACCCAATTTTTTTACTGCGTATTCCGCAGTATTAATTATCTCCCCTATCTCCATACGATAGCGTCTGATTCTATCGTTACTCTTTCGTAAACCGCAATATAAACAATCATTACGACAGTAATTGGAAAACTCAATAATTCCATGAACACAACAGGAGTTTCCCGAATATTTCTGCCTTAAATAATTCGCCCTCTGGTATAAATTCTGTGGCTTTGCACTAATTCGTGAATCTATCTCCTGAAGTTTAAAAAATAGTTCCTTCCAAGCCTCTAATATAGGCAGGGCTTCTTCCTCAGAAACTCTCTGGATGATAAATCCTCCCTGTGCATAAACATATTCTCCTATCTTTAAAGAGAAAAAATCATTTTTGGCATATTTCTTCTCTCCAAAATAATCTATAGTGACCAAGCTATTTTCTATCCCTACGACTTTCCCGGGTATAGCGTAACACATCTTACCTCTCAATAGAATATCTTTCCAGTAACCATCGGCTTAGTAAATTAAATTCCTTTTCTACTTCCGAGCTCAACTTATCTCCTAAATTTATGGATTTTGGTTGGATGGCTAAAAGGTATATTCTGGCTTGAGTATTTTCTTTCAAAAAATCAAAAACAAGATGCAGAGAAAAATTGTGTGTAAAGAAAATATTCGTAGTTTCTATCCCCTCAACATTAATTAGAATTATCTCCCCATAGTTACCCCCAAAATCTACTGCATCTACAAGAAGGATTGTATCAGGGTTTTCGGAAATAATTTTCCCTAAGATATTTTCTGGACTGGAGCCACCATTATAAACCTTTATTCTGACTTTATTCAAAATCTTCTCTGCAAAAAGTGAGCCAAAAGCATCGTCTCCCCTTAAAGGATTTCCTATACCTAAGATAACCGCCTTCCTTCCTAAAATATTTTCTAATTTTTCAAAAATAGTTCTGTTCATCTATTTCCAACGGAGGTAAATCTTCTGCATCAGGATTTAAGCACTGCTTCCCGACGACATTTTGGACAGAGAATCTGAAAACGGTCGCTTCTTAAGGATGGTATTTCTGTCTCTGGTAAGCCTCTGGCCTCGGATAGGTTTTCCTGAGCGAAATAAAAAAGCATGAGGGAGGTGTTGGAAAATACCATCGTTCCCAGTTTTTTTGCTACCCAGATTAATTGGTCAGAGGGAGCAATAACCTCCTTACAGAAACTACAACAAACAAGCTCTTTTTCAATACTCTGATATAAATCTTCTCTTTTTCCAGTAGTGGCTAAATCAAATTCCCGAGAAAGAACAATCCCTTTCTCGGTAAGGCAATTTGCCTGGCAATTTCCACAAAAGATACAGATATCCCAGCGCACAGTAAGAACTCTCTTATCATCTTTATCCTCTAAAGAAATTGCACCCGTAGGACATACCTGAACACAGGCACCACAACCTACACAATCTTGGGGATGAAACTCAGGTTTTCCTCTAAATCTTTCAAATGGCTTGTGGGGTTTAAAAGGAAATTTTGTTGTATATGGTCCCTTAACCAGAGCCTTAATCGCCTCTTTTAAAATTCTTGGTTGTAATAGACAAGGTATCTTCATTTTAGGTTTTTATGTATTAAGGAACCTTCAACACCTTAACACCTCCAACACCTAAACACCTTCTCTATCTTCCTGATACTTATCACATACAGATTTTTCCCAGAGTTTTACTCCCGATCTATGTGCGCCTCTTGCTAAAGCATGTGCAGAAACAGGGGCAGTTAAGAGAATAAAGATAATACAGAGTATGGCTTTAATCCCTGTTGCGGTAAATCCTCTAAGTAAAAAAGTACCCAAAAGGATTCCGCAGGTTCCCAAAGTAACACATTTTGTTGATGCCTGCAAACGATTATAGACATCAGGCATTCTCAACAGGCCAAAACAACCCAAAAAATCAAAGGCTAAACCCACTATTATAAAAATTGTACCTAAAATCTCATTCATCAAATCCTCTCCCCTCTAAATATTTCGCCAAGGCAATTGTGCCAATAAAACTTTGAAGTGCCCAGGCAATACCAATATCAATATACCATTCTCTTCCTGTAGGGTGAGATAAAATTGCACAAAAACCAACGATTAAAATTCCTAAGATATCTATGGCAACAACCCTATCTGCAGGAGTAGGACCTCTTAAGATACGATAAAGACAGAATACAGAACAAAGCAATAAAATAAGAAAACAACGTGAAACAAACCCTGATTGCCATTTTAATATTGAAGGTAAATCACAAAAGATGACCATAAATAAAATAGTTAAAATTATTATTGTTCCTACCAACCAACGCAATCTTCCCATCATCGTTCTCTTGTTCCGAAGTTCTTTTGTCCAATTGCACATCGGAACTAACTTACTCAAATATCCTCTTTAA
>JAMWCM010000084.1 GCA_023818355.1 Candidatus Omnitrophota bacterium | reverse complement strand
GTAGAGAATTTAGTAGTAGATAAGGATAAATACCAGCCTGTAGAGATAGATTTAAAGAGATTAAGGAAAGAATATTCCGAGGTAAACTGGCAGAAGATAAGGAGTTTTGGATTTGAGTTAAGTTTAGCGGATTTTCCAGAAGAGGAAGATCCTCCTCCAAAACCAAGTGGTGTTCTTTTCTTAAAAGACCTTAATTTTGTGCCTGGGGAGGATGTTTTGGAGTTTAAAGAGAAATTATTTAGTTTAAATGAGATGGCTATAATTTTAAAGACTGCACTTTTAGGTGCAGATTATGATTTGGGTAAGAAGAGAGATTTTAATTTGCTGCATGGAATAAAAGATATCCAGCGCCAGAGTAAAGATTTGAGTATTTCTGGTCTCTGGGAAGAATTAGCCAAGGTTTATGGAGTAGATGAAAGTAAAATACCCTATGGTTTTACTTTGAAGGATTATCTGGCCACAGGAGGAATAATCTTAGAGGAAAGATTTGGTTCTTTAAAAGCGGGAATGAAAAGTGGGATAGATTATCTTAAGTTTAAACAGGAAGATAAAATTTTAGTGAATGCAGGATTGAATATAAATGAGATTGCAAGGGGTTGGTTTCCGGGCATTAGGTATAGGCCTATAATTGAGAATATAGATGCCCTTAAAATGGAGGATATTTCTTTAGATACCTTTAAGGTGCGTTATGATACAAAAAAACTTACCACTAAAAATGAAGAAGGTGAACGGCATGATTTTATTGTTATAATTCACAATTTAGACCCGGAGGATTATAATTTTTATGATTTTCCCGAAAAAGACTTAACTAGATATCAAGGGATAAAATTCAAGCTCAAGGGAGAGTTTAAAGAGTATTTTCCTCCTTTAATAAAATTGCAGTTTGTAGATAATCAAAACCGTTTAGCCACTGCCTATGTAAGTTTATCCCCGCGCTGGCAGGAATATAGAATTGACTTTAAGGATTTTGAAGTAATGACTATTGAGAAACTCTCTCGGGAGGATCAGGGATTTGATTGGACAAAGGTAACTGAATTTCAGGTGATTATGGAGGAAAAGATTCAGGCCAAAGGGACATTCTATTTTCAGGGTATAGAATTTTATGAAGAAAAATCATTAACGCAGTTAGAAACAGAAATAGATTTGCGACTAAAACAGTTAGAGAAAAATATTTATTTAAGTGAAAGAGAGACGCAGGTCTGGGCAGAAATAATTTATCAGGCTTTAAGAGAGGGAGTTTCTTTTGAAAAGGCAATTTTAAGTTTTGAGAGGGCACAGGATTTAGAGAAGGAATTAAATCAGGAATTAGGGGAGTTATTTGGGTTAAAGAAAAAACTTTCCGGTAAAGAAGAGGAGGTTTACCAGAAAATAGATATTTTATCTCAGTTAATTGAAGAAGAAAAAATCTTAGGCGGTTTAGAAGAACTTAAGCAAGAACTTAAGGAATTAAAATTAGTGAAATCTTCCCTTGAAGAGGTTTTTGGGATTGTTCCTAATTTAGCCTATATAGATTTACGGTATTTGAAGAACTGGCAGAAAGAGCTAATTAAAATTTCCCCAGATTATAAAAAAGCAGCGGAGATTTTAAAAATGGATTTTCGGACTGCCCTTATGGAAAGGGAAGGCATACCGCATGGTGAAGAGATTCCTCAAGCAGTTTGGGCAAAAGAGGTAGGCATAGGAATAAAAAAACCCGGGCAAAGTGTTTTTATGGATTATGGCATAAATAATGGGGTTCCTTTGGGTGGTTTATCTGGAGGAGCGATTCAGCGCTCTTACAACGGAGATTTTAACTTATGGACTTTAGATGTGGGTGAGTATCAATACGAAGCACTTCCAGCCAATCAATTCAGTGTGTTTATTCAAACTAAAGATAAAAAAATTGCTCAAGTCCTAAATCCCGGACATCCCCAGGGAAGGTATCAAAATAGCCTAAGTTCCTGGAACTGGGATTATCCTGCAGGGAGAGCCAGTTATTATGCTTTGTATCCTCAGGCATGGACTATTTATCAGAATCCAGAATATCCGCTAAGGATTTTATCCCATCAGATTTCTCCAGTTATTCCCGGAGATTATAATCTCTCTTCCCTGCCTACGGGAGTATTTGAATGGATTTTAGAGAATCCGAGTAACGAAGAAGTAGAGGTAAGTTTGATGTTCTCCTGGCAGAATATCTTAGGCTGGGACAAGGATGATTTTAAATGGCGGAATAGCAAAGGTAATTATAATTTACTTAGAGAAGATGAAAAGACAATAGGGATTGTAATGCGTAGAGAAGGAGAGGTGGATGAGGAATTGGAAGGAGAAATGAGTATTGCCACATTAAAACAGGAGGGAGTTGAGATTAGTTACGATACTAATTTTAAGGTCAATTCTGAGGGAAGAGAAATCTGGGATGTTTTCAGTCAGGAAGGAAGATTGCGTAACAATCAGGATAGTCATCGGGCGGAAGAAGATGGGGAGATAGCGGGAGCTTTAGCGGTGAAAATAAAACTTAAGCCGGGTGAGAAAAAAACTATCCCTTTTGCTTTAAGCTGGGATTTACCGATAATGCGTTTTGGCCAGGGGACAAGGTGGTATCAGTATTACACCAAGGCCATTGAAGAATTAGGTATTGATAAGACCGGTAAAGATGGGGATAACAGTTTCTCCTTAGCCAAATTCAGCTTAGTCAATTATAAGCACTGGCAGGAAAGAATTGATACCTGGCAAAAAGAAGTGGTTAGGGAAGGTAAAAGTGACACCTATGTGGGAAGTCTTTTCAATCAACTCTATTATCTTGTCTTAGGTGGAAGTGCTTGGGAGAATGGCTTAGTTGATCCCGATTATCAATACGGATTATCCTTAGAGGAGCTAAGAGAGGAGCTGGAAGCTGAATCTGAGGAGGAATTGCTTTTAAAATTAGCCCAGTTGCCTCGGGAGATCTTAGCCGATTCCCGCTGGCGGGCAAAAGATAATCCTATAGATTATAAATTTGCGCTCTTAGAAAATCCTGACTGGAAAAATTACTCTCCCTTAGATATTCATTATTACAGTTCTTTCCCCCTTTTAATCCTCTGGCCGGAGCTGGAAAAACAGATGGTTTTAGATTTCTTAGAAGCAGTGACAAAAAATAAAGGGATAATGCCCCACGACCTGCATGCTCCAGAAGGAGACCCCTGGTTGAGGAATAATTTCTATCCTGCAGCGGTTAACTGGAAGGATTTGGGATTAAAATATGTGCTTTTAGTCTGGAGAGATTTTTTTGTTTTTCAAGACAAAGTATTTTTAAAGAAAAACTGGGAAGCAGTAAAGCTTACTCTTGAGCGCTATAAAACAGAAGAATTTGATCCGGATAGAAATGGACTTCCTGACCATTATGGTTATGATACTACCTATGACCGCTGGCCAATGGATGGAGAGTCAGCTTATACCGGCAGTTTAATCCTGGCTGCCTTAAAAGCCGCAGAGGAGATGGCGAAGATTTTGGAAGATAGAGAGAAAGAAAGGGAATTCAAAGAATGGTTTTTGCTCGCCTCCGAAAATTATGAGAAACTCCTCTGGAATGGGAGTTACTATGATTTTTATCATAGGGAATATTCTAATGATAAGGCAATTATGGCAGACCAATTGGCGGGAGTCTGGTATAGTAAATTATTTGGTTTAGGTGATATTCTGCCTCAGGAGAATATTAAATCTGTTTTAAGGGTAATTTATGAGAATAATTTCAAACAATTTGCGGAGGGTAAAATTGGTATAGTGAATGGATTTATTCCCGGAGAAGGGGTAGTGGAAAGTTTTCAGCAGTCTCGTGAGGCCTGGGTAGGAATAAATTATGCCTTAGCCTCATTGATGCTTACTTATGGAATGGAGAAAGAAGCAAGAGAGATAATGGAGAGCCTTAATCAGTTTCTTTATCAGGAAAGAGGTTACTGGTTTAGGGTGCCTGAGGCAGTTACTGAGGATGGCAATTTCCGTGGGACAACCTATTTAAGACCCTTAAGTATTTGGGCGCTGGAGTGGGTATTGAGACAGTGACAACACTTATTAAATAAGTTTAGTGACATTTTTGCCTTACTCGATGAAAATCTCAGGATAAAATTAGCAGCATGGTATGGGTTAAAAAGGCTTTGGGGGAAATAAAAACGGTTGTTAATATTTTGCCTTGACGACAAAGATGTTTTGTGGTAAAAAAAGATAATTGCTCTTGGAAAGGAGGCAAGATGAATAAAGAGATGATTACAGAGTATCGGGAGAAGGCGATAGAGGAATTAAACCAGTTATCTGATGAAAGGATAAAGTTGCTTTTAGATTTTATTGAATATCTGAAGGAGAAGGAAGAATGGGAGGAGACCTTAAAAATATTAAGGGATAAAGAAATTGTGGATAGTTTGAAGAGAGCAGAGAGCGATAAGAAAGCAGGGAGATTCTCTAAATGGGAGAAGATAAAAAGGAATGTATAGAGTTATTCTTCTGAGAGAAGCCGAGAAACATTATACTAAAGCGAGTGAGAAATTAATTCGTCGTATAAATAAAGCAATTGAACAGATAAGATTAAATCCTGTGTTTGGACCGCATATTAAGAAATTACATGGTAGATTAGAAAATAAATATAGCTATGTTTTAGGTGATTGGCGAATTATCTATGAAGTGGATATGGATAAAAAAGTGATAGAGATTTGGTATATTGAAACAAGAGGCGATGTTTATAAGAAAAGATAAAGAGATTTTTGTTTTCTTCTTCCTTCGGGATTTAAAAATGATTATATAAAATCGTAATGATACAAATATGCAGTGAATGAAATGTAACATTAGCTACTTCTTCCGAAGCGCTTGACAGAAGCAAAATTTGATGTTATATCTAATAGGGAGGGATTGAAGTGCGGGAGGGAAGCTTAAAGATGAGGAAGATTAACTCACTACTTATTATTTGCTCTCTCCTATTTTTTCCCAATGCCTGGTTTGAAAAGGGGTCTGACCCCTTTTTTGCCGATTTTGGTAAAAAAATAATGATACAAATATGCAGTGAATGAAATGTAACATTAGGAAAGTAGAGGGAACAATGCTAAAGAAAAATCAAAAATCTGCTAATATGCACATTAGATTTGCGGAAGCCTCTGTTTTAGCAATTCTGGAGATTTTTTTATTCAGCCAGTTCTCCTGGGCACTATTTTTATCTACATCGGATTTTGAATCTTCGCCAGGAAAATTACCTCTGCTTAATTCTGCGGATTCCCCAAGGGTGCCCCTTTTTTACCAAAAACCACCTACGCCATTTTTCCAGCCTCTGATATCACCACCTGTTCCTATTCTACCCCAGTCTCAACCCCAGCCACCCACACAACCCACCTTTGTGCTGGAGGCACAACCAAATCGACCTCCTACCGAGAAAGATATTGAGAATTTAATCCGCCAGATAATTCAGAAGCGCGAGCCGAACTTAGTAGGTCAAGCCTTGGAACAAAGGGTTCAAGAGGAATTAGCCAGTTGGTTGAGTCTTAAA
>JAMWCM010000083.1 GCA_023818355.1 Candidatus Omnitrophota bacterium | reverse complement strand
AACAATTTATGTAAGAAACTCGCCCTCCCGGAAGAGATTGTGGTCTACTTTCCTCTGGATTTAAGTTTTATAGTGAGAAAAGTTTTGAAAAAAATAAAGCCCTCTCTGGTAATCATCTTGGAAACCGAACTCTGGCCAAATTTTATCTCTCAATGTTTTAAGCAAAAAATCCCGGTTATCCTGGTGAATGCCCGTATTTCTGAACAGGCTTATCGGCGCTATAGATGGGTCAAGTTTCTCTTAGAACCAGTTTTAAATAAAATTACCTTAATCTTGGCACAGTCTCAAAAAGACAGAGAAAAATTTGTCAATTTAGGAGGAGATAGAGAAAAAATTTTGGTTACCGGGAATATGAAGTTTGATACCCTTGCTTACATAGATAAAAAATACATAGATTATGCCAGTTTAAAATTAAAATTAGGATTGAAGGATAGAGAAAGACTCCTTGTAGCGGGCAGTACCCATAAAGGGGAAGAGAAGATTATTGTCACTACCTATAAAGAGTTAATATTGTCTTATCCTGATCTGAGACTGCTTATTGCTCCCCGCCATCCCCAGAGGACTGCTGAGATAGAGAGACTAATTATAAAGGCAGGTTTTAACCCCATCAGAGTTTCTTGCTTAGAATACCACAGCGGTGAACCCCGATTACCTATTTTTATTCTGGATACCATTGGCCAGTTGAATGATTTTTATGCCCTTGCGGAGATAGTTTTTGTGGGAGGAAGTTTGGTGAAAAGGGGAGGGCACAATATTCTTGAACCGGCAACTTTTTCCAAGCCCATTGTTTCTGGAAAATATTTTTTCAACTTTTCCGATATATTCAAAATATTCTTAGAAAACAGGGCAATTCTGATCTGCAGAGATAAAGCAGGGTTAAAACAATTTCTCTTAGATTTACTGGATAATTCAGAGTTGAGGAAGAATATGGGAATGTTGGCTAAGGGGCTGATTTTAAGACATAAGGGAGCAGTGGAGAGGAATTTAAGTCTGCTTGCTAAATATCTTGACAGCTGATTTTTCTTTTGCTATCATTGAAGGTAAAGTTTTACAGAATTTACTCTTTTCTGTGGAAAGGAGGGAGAATGGGAAGAGAGGGATTTACGATTATTGAAATTATGACGGTGGTGATCATTATTGCTATTTTAGCCACCTTAGCGGTTCCTCCACTGATTAAGACTATGGACGCAGCCAAGGGAAGACTGGCGAAGACGAATTTAAAGTTAATCCTCGCTGCCGAGAAGGTCTATCGGAATGAAGTGGGTGCATATATGCCTATTACCGGGGGTAGGGTAGGAGCAGAGCATGAATGGTTTAAGAAATATCTGGGTTTAGACCTGAAGGAGACCGATTTTGAATACGAAGTAGATACCAGTGGTGACCCTGTTAACCGATTTACTGCGGTAGCGCTTCCCAAAAAGAAATATCAGGAAACCGGTATAATCTCCATTAACCAGGATGGCACTCTCTCCGGTAATTATCCTCCTCAATAATTATGGAAACCGCTCTTTCCTTAGAACAGCTTTTGCGTTTGGTGGTAGAAAAGAAAGCCACCGATTTACATCTTACCGTAAATCTTCCTCCCCAGTTACGGATCAATGGTACACTTGAACTCACAGAACTTCCTATTTTAAAGCCCGAAGATATTCAGAGGCTTGCCTACAGCATTCTCTCTGAGAATCAAATCAAACATTTTGAGCAGGGAAGGGAACTGGATACATCTTATGGAATAAGTGGACTGGGCAGATTCAGGGTAAATTTATATTTCCAGCGTGGCTCTCTTGCCTGTGCGATTAGATTCATTCCCTATGAGATTCCCTCCTTAGAGAGTCTGGGTCTTCCGGAGGTGGTAAAAAAATTTGTCAATGCGCGTGCAGGGTTAATCCTGGTTACGGGTGCTGTGGGTTCGGGAAAGTCTACTACCTTAGCCTCTTTAATTGAATATATCAATTCTTTCCGGCGCTGTCATATTATTACCATTGAAGACCCCATTGAATATCTTCATAAACATAGAATGGCAACCATTGACCAGCGAGAAGTTGGCCGGGATACACTTTCCTTTGCCCATGCCTTAAGATATGTCTTTCGCCAGGACCCCGATGTGGTAATGATTGGAGAGATGCGCGACCTGGAAACGATGCGCACCGCTTTAACTTTAGCTGAAACCGGACACCTTATCCTGGGTACCTTACATACGATGGATGCCACCCACGCTATTACCCGCATCGTTGATGTTTTTCCTCCCTATCAGCAGCAGCAGATCAGGGTGCAGCTTTCTTTAGTTTTAATTGGAGTAATTGTCCAGCAACTCATTCCCCGGCTTGATGGGAAAGGAAGGGCTCTCGCCGTGGAAATTATGAAGGTTACTCCGGCAATCTCCAATCTCATTCGGGAAAATCAGCTCCAGCAGATTTACTCTCTAATTCAGACCGGGAAATCGGAGGGTATGGTCACCATGAATCAGTCTCTCTTAGAACTGTATAAAAACAAACTCATCTCTGCTGAAGAGGCTTTAAAGAGGAGCTCCGATCCTAAGGAACTGATGTCTTTGATGGGGAGGAGATAGGGAAAATAAACAATAACCAAATTCTAAACACCCAATAATTTCCAATATACAAAGAACAAAATGTCTGGTAATTGGAAAATCGGTAAAACAATATACTCCTTTAGTATTCGGGAAAGAAGGGGTTTTACCTTTGTGGAGGTTCTGGTTTCCACCATTATCTTAGCCCTGGTTTTAGCCGAGATGCTTGCCAGTTTTGCCGGAGGAAGACTTCTTTCCAGAAGAAGTAGGGATAGACTTATTGCTCAGAGTTTTGCGAGAGAGAAATTGGAAGAATTATTGAGCCCTGGATATACTGCGCTTATCTCCACGCCGGAGACCGAAGATGTTTCTTTCAGAATAAACTATGCCAACTTAGAATTTGTAAGGAGAGCCGATGCCCGGCGCTATTATCGGATAGAGCCAATATTCTATAAGGGGAAGGAATGTTATAAAAAAGTTACTGTAGTAATGAAATGGAGATTTTTGACCGATGTAGTTCATACGGAGTCATTGAGCACTTTAATTTATAATCCCAATTATGTCCCTTAAAGATAAAAAAACAGGTTTTACCTTAGTGGAGGTTATGCTGGTGATAGTCATCATTATTCTTATTTATATTGGAGCGACCACCACCCAGATTTCCAGTGAAATTTTCTTGAAAAATCTGCGTAGCGATTTTGAAAAGCATTTAGAATTAAACAATGCTATAGACCATATTGTAAAAAATGTCCGGAGGAGCAAACTCAGCGGAGGTTTTCCCCGTAGTCCGAATGCGCAGACACTGCTTCTTTGGATAGACGGTATCCCGGGAATAGTGAGCTATTCCCAGAGCGGTGATAACCTTATCTGTAGTTATGAAACCCGTCCGATTGCTAAGGATGCACGGATAAGTTTTAGCGTAAGCGGTTCATTGGTGAGAATAGCCATAATAGAAGACCTTGACCCCGGAGAACAGGATAAGATTCCGGTCTTCCTGGCTACCAACGCCTATGCACGTGATAAATAGAAAAAGAGGGGCTGTTTTTCTGGCAGTGATTGGTTTTATTATCTTAACGGCGATCATTGCTGAGGCGTTTTTAATTTATTTTTATAACCAGTATCGGCTTACCTTGCAGAAACTTCTTTATGAAAAAGCATTCTATATTGCTCTCTCAGGAATAGAGTGGGCAAAGGTTTTGATTAAAACTAACGATTCCCGGTTGGCGAATGTTGGAGATACCGTGGTTATAAATAATTGGGGAGCAGCTATTCCAGAGATTAACCTCCTCTATGCTCATCAACCGAATGAGTATCCCGATTTACCTTATAGATTCAATCTGGTGATTAAGCGTTCTGCCTTAAATAAACTTGTTTCTTACTCGGAATTAGAAATAAGTATGACGGAAGGAATAAAGATTTTTTCCGCACGGAGAATTGAAGTAACTCTGGCTACCGAACATAACCCAAACCCTCCTCCGGATTTTTTTGTCTTAACCGAGGAGATTGATTGGCAGGAGATTACTCCTGCCGCTTTGCCATAATTTGGGGCTGTAGCTCAGCGGGAGAGCATCTCGTTCGCAACGAGGGGGTCGAGGGTTCAATTCCCTCCAGCTCCATTATAGAGAATGTAGAAATGTTAAGACAAGAGCAGAAAAAGAAATTGCTTTCCCTGGCAAGGGAGACTCTTGAAAGTTATCTTAAAACCGGAAAGATTCCTCCATTTTTTACTGATGAACCCCAGTTATTAGAAAAACGGGGTGCCTTTGTAACTCTGAAAAAAGCAGGAGAATTAAGGGGTTGTATTGGCAGAATTTTCTCGGAAATTCCTCTATATCAGACCATTCAGGAGATGGCTATTGAGGCCGGTCTTGATGACCCCCGGTTTTCCCCGGTGAGTTTAAAGGAATTACCGGAGGTAAAAATAGAGATTTCTGTTCTTTCAGAATTGAAGAAAATTGGAGATATAGAAGAGATTGAAGTGGGTAAACACGGAATTTTAATCCGCAGAGGATTTTATTCTGGCTTACTTCTTCCCCAAGTAGCAGTTGAATATCACTGGACAAAAGAAGAATTCTTAATACATACCTGTTTTAAAGCCGGATTGCCACCGCTTATCTGGAAGGATAAAAATACTCAGATTTATATCTTTACCGCCGAGGTCTTCAGTGAAGAGGGGCTTAATAAATAATTGCCAGCTACTGGTTACAAGTTTTTGGTTTCTGGGTAGTTGTCTTGTGCAAGCGGAGCAGGTTCGTCAGCCAGCAGTGAGTGGTCTTTTTTATCCAGCCAATCCGGAAGAGTTACATAAATTGGTCAGTGGTTTTTTGGAGAAAGCAGAAGCCGAGAAAATAGAAGGAGAGATCAGAGGTTTAATTGTTCCCCATGCAGGCTATGAATACTCAGGAGGAGTGGCGGCTTACGCCTATAAACTACTAAAAGATAAAAACTTTGATACAGTGGTTATCCTTGGTCCGAGTCATCGGGTTTTTATTGTGGAGGCAAGTACTTATAACTCTGGAGATTTTCTGACCCCCTTAGGATTGATCCCCGTGGATAGAGAATTGGTAAATAAACTCATATCTTCAGAAATAAAACCTATTATGGAGGCACATAGAGATGAACATTCTATAGAGGTGCAACTTCCTTTTTTGCAGGTAGTTTTAAAGGAATTTAGAATTATTCCCATTTTAGTTAATACCATAGAAATTACCCAGTGTAAAACTATTGCCCAGAAAATTGCGGAAGTAATCAGGGATAAGAATTTTTTGGTTATTGCCTCTACTGACCTTTCCCATTACCATAGTTCTCAGACTGCAAGGGAGATGGACAATTTTACCTTAGGACTTATTGAGAAAAATAAGCCTGAAGAATTGGGAAAATCTTTAAAGGATGGAACCGCTGAACTCTGTGGAGGAGGGGCGGTGCTTACCTTTATGCTTTTAATGAGGGAACTAGGAATAGATAAAATAAAAATTCTTAAGTATGCCCATTCTGGAGAGG
>JAMWCM010000082.1 GCA_023818355.1 Candidatus Omnitrophota bacterium | reverse complement strand
AACTAAAAGCAAGCATCCATATCGCTAAATATATTAATTTTTTTATCATTTTATCTCTTCAGGCGCTTAGCAAAATCCTGCCAGTCTTTTTCATCTATAGCTTTAAGTGTAGAAATATTGCGGATGAAAAAATCAAGTATTCCTCTGTCCAATTCCATCAATTTGATTCCCCAGAGTTCTGTGGGGATTCCCGATTCTCTAAGCAGAGTTTCATACCGTTCATGTCCTTGGAGTTTATAGTAGTCAGCAATATAAGAGATGGGAATTAAAATACACCAACGAATGAATTCTGGAAGGGCAATTAATTCCTCACCATAAAGATGATTAATTTTCTGATATTCAGTAATCACACTCTCTACCAGCTTCATATCTAAGTCCTTAGGGTCTAAACGGCTACTCAATATCCAATGGGCAATATCCCATAAACGGGCATTGAGTTGTAACTGTTCAAAATCAACAATTCCTTTCACCTCATCTCCATTAAAAATAAGATTATAACGCGAGAAATCTCCATGAATAACTAATGCTTTATCTCTATCCATTAAAAAATTATAAATGTGAGGGAAAATATTGGTTTTAATTTTTCTGAGTGATTCCATAATCAAGGGATAAGCAGAAAGAAATTCCTTCCCGGAATAACTATTCTTCATCTGGGGATGATTTTCAAGCGCTTCTTTAAGGCGGGAAAAAAGTTTTTCTTTCTCTTCTATATCCATATAAAAGCCCTCTTTTCTCTGTTTTCCTAAGGGCTTAAAATTAAGGGCATTCCAGTGCCAACGGGCAAGTTCCCGGGTGGCATTTCTGATACGGTTCTCATTAAGTAAACTGCGTGGGTCAGCGGAGGTAAGGATGCTCCCCTCCAGATAAGCATAAGCTAAATAATATTTATCCCCGATATGCACATAAAAATTATCCGGAAACGGTTTATTTTCTCTAATTGGATATAGTCTCGGTAAAGGTAAACCATTTTTAATAAAATGAAGGAGCGAAGAGGTATGGAATCTTAAATGCTCTATATTCATTGAAGTCTGATAAAGCACAAAATTACCGGAAGAACTGGTAACCTTATAAGGACGGTCATGCCTTCCTTTCCCTTGGGGAATTATTTTGAACTCTTCAATTTTACCTAAATTATAAAAAGAAAAAACTATGTGTCCTCTGATTTCCTCCCTCAGTTCAGAAAGCGTAAAAAACTGTCGCATAGCCGGAGCATAAAGCTGGGGATTACCTTCCATATTTACTACTTCATTCTCTATATCCTCTACAATCCTAAACTCAATTATCCCTTCTCCCGGTTTAAGTGCCGACTTTTCTTTTTCACTAAGCCGATAGATATAAAGGGTAGAAAACTCCCGGTCCAAAGAATTTGGCCGAGAATAATAAAAAACTCCCTGACCATCAAACCGGTCAACTTTCTCCTCAGGACCACCGATTTTTCTAAAACGGCCTTCTCTGCCCACTTTAAATAAGCGCTCGGGGTCAATTTTTGAACCGGTAAGGGAAGAAATTAAAGTCTCCGCGGTATCCTGGTAATTTTCGCCTGTCCAGAGATGTGTCCCCAAAATATCCCAGGTATTGGGAAAACTTATCCCCGGCCCTCTTAAGCGTAGAATTATCCTTCCCGCCTCATCTATCAGCACTACATGGGCAGTCCCATGCCAGTATCCCTTTTTAAATACAACTCCAATCTGAGCAATCTTCCCTGTGGGTAGGGCAGTATTTGGGTCTAAAACATCTAAATAAGGAGGGATCTCATCTGCTCTGATTAAATCCCGGAAGGCACGCTTAATCACAGGCTCAGAAAGATTAAATTGTCTCACCAATTCTTCTATCTCAAACTCTTCTCTCTCCCGGTTATTTCTGATAAATTCCTTAAGAAGAGTAAGGGAATCTTTTCTAATCCGGCGTAAAGAAAAGATAAACTGCCCCTTTAATTCTCCCCCTTCCCGAATATTTTCTATTGTTCTCTCTTGAAAAAGGAAAAATGTGAAAAGGATAAAAAGACTCCCTCTCTTTAATAAATTTTTCTTTTCCATCCCTATAAAATATAACACAGAGATAAAAAGTTAGCAAGGGGGAGGGTAAATTTTTAAAACTCTTCCCAGAAGAAAAGCTGTCTCTCCGATAGAGAAGAAGCGGTTTCTGGAGTGGGGAAGAATTTTCCATTTAAGGTGATAAAATTCTGGGTGCGTTTAAAGGAAGGGACTAATTTCTTGAGGCTTTCCAGAGAAATAATTTTTCTGAATTTTCGGAAATTTATAATTTTCTCGGCAGAAATCCTCCCTATACCCGGAACATGTAAGAGTTCCTCAAGACCTGCCTTATTTATCTCTACAGGAAAAAATTCAGGGTTTCTCTTTGCCCAGGCAAGTTTTGGGTCTATATCTAAGTAAAGATTCCCCTTCTCATCAAAGATAATTTCCTCCTTTTTAAAACCATACTTTCTTAAAAGAAAATCTACCTGATATAAACGGTATTCCCGGAGATTAGAGCATTCAGGACGATTCTCTAAGGGAGTATACCTCACAGGGATAAAACCACTGTAGTAGATGCGTTTTATTCTGTAGCGCTTATAAATTTCATCAGCAAAAGAAACAATCTCTTTATCTGTCTCTTGGCTTGCTCCTACAATTAACTGTGTAGTAATGCCTGCTTTCAATGGATAAATCCTATTTACTTCCATAATATTTTCCAATGTCGGAATAAGGATTTTTTGCATATCTTTTTCTATTGAGATACGCTTAAGATAAATCTCTCCAGGAGCCTCCAGATTTAAGGAAATTCTATCACACAATTTTGCTGCCTCAATAATAAGTTTTCTATCCACCCCGGGAAGAATCTTAAAATGGATATATCCTTGATAGTAATAATTTTTCCGCAAGATTCTAATTGTTTCCAGCATTTTTTCCTGAGTAAGATTGGCATCTTTCTCTATGGCTGAAGAAAGAAATAGACCCTGAACCTTTCTTTTTTTGTGATATCTTATAAATAAGCCTGCCAATTCCTGGGGAGAAAAAGAAATTCTTAAAAAATCTCTATCTTTCCGATTGGCACAATAGAGGCAGTTGTTAATACATTTATTGGTCTGCAATACTTTAAAAAGATTAACACAGAAACCGCCCTCACCCACTGCCTGGTAAATAAATTCATCAGGACATTTCCTGGCAAATCTTTTTGGCATACCAGAGGAATCAAAACGCGCCTGGGAACCCAAAATTTTAAGTTTTGTCTCCGTATCGTAAATCATGACGATTAAATCCGTTTTATAATATTATCTTTTACTGCAAATATTTTCCCTAAGAAAAGTTCACAGACCCAGATATTTGTCTGGGTATGGAGGGTGATTTCGGAAACTCTAACTTCTCCTCCGCAGAAAGCCAGCCAGGGAACTAAGTTATCGGCTAAATGTTTATCCACTGGAGCATTTGATTCAATTTCTTTAATTAACTTAATTGCTACTTCTTCACCAACCCTCTCCGCAGGTTTACTTCTTTCTCCTAAGGCATCAGCACCAAATAAAGCTCCGGTTTCGGTTTCCACCCAGAGCACAATTCCTGAACCAGGAGACAAAGTGTCAGCGTATTCAACTTCTATTTCTATAGGAACATTCAATCTCTTTAAAATTTCTTCTACTTTCTGAGCCTGCCTTTCTGCTACTTTAGCCTTTTCAAGATACTTTGCCGCATGAGAAAGCCCTCTTATTTTTAAAATTTTTCCCTGCTCAACTAAAACCAGAGGAGAAAAATTTTGGATCTTAGAAACCGAGATCCCAATTTCTCCACCTCCCTTAGGATAATAACCGCGCCTTAATAAATTCAATTTAATACTTACCCCAATTTTTTTTAATAGAGGCAAAATTACTCCATCATAATACTCTATGGGAATCTGGCCCTTGCCACAGGTTCCACCTCTAATTTTTAAATGTAAACCTTGGGGACAAAAGCAGGCAGGAAGCAGTAGACTCTGCAATAATAAACCAATAGAACCGGCAGTTCCTACATCAATGGATAAAAATTTAGATTTTAAGGTCTTAGGAATAAACTCAATTTCTCTTGAACCAATCTCCAGTCCTTTATACTGGGCATCGGTAATTTCCGCCACCGCCTTAAAGGCATGAAAATGTTGGGCCTTAAGACCTGGCTTTGGTCTTTTAGCCCGAATATTATAGACATGCATTGGCTTTCCGGTTACTGCGGAAAGCGCCAGGGCAGTGCGTAAAATCTGACCTCCACCTTCTAAATAATCTCCCGGTATTTCAATCATTTTTTAAACCACAAAAATGTAAAATTTGTCCTTCTACAATGTCTTAATTCAACCGCGTAGGTTAACCGCGTAGGTTGAGAGGTGTATCTCTATACAGGGTTTCCATCTATGTCTATTAATTCTGTAGGGTTTTCTATCCCGTAGGCTGCAAAGAAATCTCTTGGGCTTGAGTAGTTAGGAGTATACGCAGGCCCTTTCCCTTGTGTGTAAACTTGGGCATTTTCCCAATGGTAGTCTTTTTCTGCTTCGAGCAAAAATTTATACACATTTGTGCCGCTAAGTTCATCATCTTCATAAACATTAAAAATTGCATGGGTATCCGCAATACCGTATCTTCCAGGCACTTTCCCATGGATACTTAATATTGAATCGGCCAGACTACCTTTCCGATAAGATTTTGTAAATGTCACCTTATGACCGTCATCGAGTCTCTTCTTTATCCCTTTGTAGAGACTATCGGCACCATCTTTAAGTCCATTATTGACTAAATAAGTATACACTTTTTCCACCTCGTCATCAATCATTTCTCGCTCCTTTGGTACCGTAGGATTAAGGTAGAATCCTTTATCAACCCAATGGCTGTAAGGATACAAGGGTAGAATTTCGTTCGTAATGAATGTATCTAACCTTTCTGCTCTTTGTTTATGATCTTGCAGATGGGAAATTGAAATAGCCTCTTCCATTATCCTACTATTTGTATCATAATCCACTTTGTAGCGAAATAATGCTACTTCCATCTCCTGAGGTGTCTTGTCAATACGAAATCCCACGTCCAACTGGCTTGCAATTCCAAAGATAATAAAGGTTATTTTTACATCTGAATTAGTGTTAATCTCTTGGATAATCTCACTTAATAGTCCTGTTTCGGATGGTGGTAATTTTTCCCTTAAACGGGTAAGATAATTAATAGCCTTCACATTATCAACGGGAATAAATATTCTTTTATAACCTGGTTGTTGTTCAAAGAACATGGGCAGGCATGAAGTTCGATTTTCTCCCTGAGAACACTCTTCCGGAATCTGGGTTATTCTCTGATTCTCAATGTCATTGAGAATCGGCGGAAGGTAATATCGTGCCTTGAGAAATCCTTCGTTGAATACCATACCAAAAACATTTCCTACGACTAGAAATACCCCCAAAATAGCTACTCCTAAAATTTTGCCTTTCATTTTTCCCTTCTTTCTTCCTTCACAAATTGCTCTATTGTTCTACGGTTAAATTGTTATACTGGGTTTAACCAATTCCCCATCACTATATCTAAACCCCTTAGCCTCAATTTTGATAT
>JAMWCM010000081.1 GCA_023818355.1 Candidatus Omnitrophota bacterium | reverse complement strand
CCTCCTTGCGTCGGTTGCGTGGTTCAGAAATAATTTTAATTCCTGATGGATTAAAACCACCGCCCGGACAAATACTTAGACCTGCTAATCCTAATGACCCTAATTGCCGAATAAAGATTAGAGATGAGGAATGGACCAGCGCCTACGAGATTACCCATAAAATAAACCAGAATCTTGAGGAGCAGATAGATAAAATATTAAACAATAAAAATAATGGTCTCTGGCATGTGTTTAGCCGAGCTTTGCGTGGTTTAAGCCAGACAGGGAGATTACAATCTTTAGCCATCAGTCTGGTAGTGGCTATCGTTATTCCGGAAAAAATAACTGAAAGAATGGAGATATGTTCAAGAATAAAAGAAATTTTTGAACATTTAAAGACCCAACCCCCTCCGTCTCTGAATGAACTCATTAGTCTTATCAAGGATTATTCCCGCTTGATTATCAAAGATGAATCTATCAGATTAGCCATAGAAAAACTATAGTATCTAAACCATTTCTATTAAGTAATAACTATAGCCAGAGAGTCAAATTTTGTGTATAATATTTAAATAATGGAAATTAATGCGCTAGAGAATTTTTCTATTCCTGAATTTTTTATAGAAAAGTTTAAAAAAGAAAATATCTTTAGATTCTATCCTCCTCAGGAGGAGGCAATCAGGAAAGGGTTACTGGATAAAGAAGAAAATTTTTTACTTGCTTTTCCCACCGCTTCGGGAAAGACCTTGCTTGCCAGTTTATTAGCCATTAAGACCTTAATCCAGAAATTGGGTAAGGTTGTTTATATTGTTCCCTTAGTTGCTTTAGCAAATGAAAAATACCTTTATTATAAAAATTTCTTCTCTAATTTTAAAGTGGCTTTATCGGTAGGAGATATGGATTCTTCTGAACCTTGGCTGGCAAATTATGATTTTATCGTGGTGACCACCGAAAAACTTGATTCCCTTATTCGCCATGGCATGGATTGGATTTCTCAAATAAAATTGATTATTGTTGATGAGGTTCATCTTCTCAATGATACCTCGCGCGGTCCTACCTTGGAGATTGTAATTGCACAGCTAAGAAGGCTCTCCCCTCAGGCAAGGATACTTGCCCTTTCGGCTACGGTGAGTAATTCCGAAGAGATAAGTCAGTGGCTCAATGCCGAGTTAATAAAGAGCGATTTTCGTCCAGTAAAATTATATGAGGGAATTCTTTCCAATTCTCTGATTAATTTTGTAGAAAAAGAGGGATATTTTCTGAACGCTG
Source organism: Candidatus Omnitrophota bacterium (assembly GCA_023818355.1). Taxonomy (GTDB): domain Bacteria; phylum Omnitrophota; class Gorgyraeia; order DTHP01; family DTHP01; genus DTHP01. The sequence goes on along the minus strand of JAMWCM010000081.1, from coordinate 4,329 downwards.
AAATTTCTGCGGAAGAGGCAATCACTGAGCACACTTTAAAAATGAAGAAGCAGATTCTTTTCTTCGTAGCCAGCAGGAGGAATGCCGAGTCTCTTGCAGAGCGATTGGGTAAGGTTATAAGTAGTTTTCTCTCCCTTCAGGAAAAAGAGTTTCTCCAAAAGTTGGGGAAAGAGGTCCTCTCTATCTTAGAAACTCCTACGCATCAATGTCGGAGATTGGCAAAATGTATTAAAGAAGGGGCTGCCTTTCATCATGCCGGACTATTGAGCCGGCAGAGGAAAATTATTGAAGATGGGTTTCGTCAGGGTTATCTTAAAGTTGTAGTAGCTACCCCCACACTTGCCTTAGGGGTTAATCTGCCATGTTTCCGTGTCGTGGTGCGGGATGTAAAGAGATACTATCCAGGGTTGGGTTCAGAATATATCCCCACTATGGAATATAAACAGTTCATTGGCCGTGCCGGGCGTCCTCAGTATGATGAATTTGGAGAAGCGATTCTTATTTCTCGTTCGGAAAGGGAGAAAGAAGAATTGATGCGGCGTTATATTTTTGGTGAACCCGAGGAAATCAACTCCAAACTTGCTCAGGAAGAGGTTTTGCGTATGCATCTCCTCTCTTTAATTTCCGGAGGTTTCTGTAGATGCCTTGGAGACTTAGAAGAATTTTTTAAACTAACTTTCTTTGGCTTTCAGTATCAGGACATGCGCCTTTTAAGGGGAAAGGTTGAAACGGTTTTGAGAGACCTCTTAGATTGGGGGTTTATTGTAAGTGAAGATAAATTTTATAAAGCTACGCAATTGGGGAGAAGAATCTCTCAACTTTACTTAGACCCCCACACCGGATATGAATTCATTAATGCTTTAAAGAAAATGACCAAAAGGAAAGAAATTTCTGAACTGGCAATCCTTTTGGTCATTTCTTTATCCAGAGAGATGAGCCCTCCCCTTATGTTAAGCGAGGATGATTTTTACAATCTCAGTGAATTTCTAAATAAGAAAGATATTCTTTTTGTAAATGAACCGCCTTCAATGTGGGAAGACAATTATGAGGAGTTTCTCTCAGCCCTAAAACTTGCCTTAGTTTTTGAGGCTTGGATAAATGAAGAAGATGAGGAAGCAATTCTGGATAAATTTAGATTAACTCCTGGGGAATTTCATGCCAAGCGTGAAATCGGGGATTGGCTGATTTATTCCTTAGAGGAGCTATCAAAAATTTTAAAATTGAATATTCAAGAGTTGAGAAAATTACGGATTAGACTTCACTATGGGGTGCGTGAAGAATTATTAGGACTGGTGAACTTAAGAGAGATTGGACGGAAAAGGGCGAGACGGCTTTTCAAGGCAGGATTTAAAAACATTTCTCTCTTGCGTAAGGCAGAGGAGAAGGCCATTGCGCGCATCGTTGGCCCAAGCATTGCCCATTTAATTAAGGAACAGATTTTTCTTCCTTCAGGGGATAAAAAATGATATAATTGATCAAAAAGGGGGTGAAGATGAGAAAAGAATTTATCCTCTATCTCCTTTTAGTTATCGGTTTATTCATTATTGCTTTTTTAGGGATTCATTACTCGGCTGTTTTAAAAGAGCGTGCTGCTTTACAGAAGGCGTTGGTAAGTTTTGAGAAGAAGATTGCTGATTACAGAAAGGAGATGGATTCCCGTGGGAAAGAATTTGCGGAGAAGATTTCCCAGTTAATGGGGGAGAGAGAAAAGTTAACGCAAGAGCTTGCGGAGATAAATAAGAAATTGGTTCAAACTCAAAACCTGCTCTCCCAGCTAAAGATGGAAGGGGAGAAGTTAAAGGAGGAGAATTCCTTTCTTACAGAAAAGGCAAAAAATCTTGAGGCACAGCTTTATAGCCTCAATGAAGAAAAATTGGAACTGGAGCGGAGACTTACTTCCTTAAGCGAATTGAAGAAGGCTATCAGAGAAGCGAAGTTAAAGGAAAGGGCAAAGAAAATAGAGGAGGCTAAAAAGAGAGAGGCGGAGGCACTGCTCCATGGAAACCGCGGATATCTCATTAAAGACGGTAAACCCACACTTCATCCCCGATACATCATTCATGTTCTCCCACCCCAGGTAATTCCAGAATGAGAAATTTAGTCTTTTCTAATAACGATTATTTGATAAAGGATGGATGTTTTTATTTCTTTCTAAGGTGGAAAGATTTCCCCCTTTCTGCTTTTTTCTCTTCTCGGGAGTTGGATTTTCGTCAGGAGAAAAATTATGAATATTTATGCCAAAAACTGGGCATAGAAAGGAAGGATTTAATTCTTCCTGAACAGAGACACAGTTTTCATATAGAAGTAATAGACTTTAACTGGAAAAAGAAAAAATTTGTTGCAGATGCACTCATTACCCAAAAGCCCAATATTGCCTTAGCGGTGCTTACCGCTGATTGTTTTCCAGTTTTCCTCTACGAGCCCATAAAAAAGGTGATTGGCATTGTGCATGCTGGTTGGCGGGGAACAAAAGCAGAAATTCTCAAAAAAACGATAATTAAGATGCAGGAGTGCTTTTCTATCAATCCCGGAGATTTAGAAATCGCCTTTGGTCCGGGGATAAGGGAGTGCTGTTATGAAGTAAAAGATGATTTGAGAGAATATTTCTTTAGGCATATTCAGGAGAGAGAGGGAAAGCTTTTTCTGAATCTCAAATCGGCAAACTTTGAACAGTTACAGTCCTCAGGAACAAAAAGAGAAAATATTATTGATTCAGAGTTCTGTTCTCTTTGCCAAAATCGGGATTTTTTTTCTTTTCGGAAAGAAGGGGAAAATAGCGGAAGGACAGTTTCGGTAATTATGCTGAGAAATAAATGAAGATAAAATTCTTGGGAGGAGTAAAAACTGTAACCGGTTCCCATCACCTTATAGAGGTGAAAGGGAAAAAATTTCTTTTAGACTGCGGTTTGTTTCAAGGAAGGCGTCAGGAGGCACGCAGGATTAACGAAAATCCTAATTTAGACTTATCTTCTCTTTCTGCACTTATCCTTTCCCATGCCCACATTGACCACTCCGGGAATCTCCCCACATTTGCCAGATTGGGGTTTGCAAAACAAGTTTATTCTACCTTCGCTACCTATGATTTAGCCAATGCCCTGCTCAGGGATTCCGCTTATATTCAGGAAAGAGATGCTGAATTTTTAAACAAAAAATTGAGAAGGGGAAAGGAACCTTTGCTTACTCCTCTCTATACACTTAAAGATAGCGAGGATGCTCTGAAACTTTTTATAGGGATTGGTTACCATAAAGTTTTTAGTCTCAGTAAGGAGATAAAGGTAGAATTTTTTGATGCCGGTCATGTGCTTGGCTCATCCCTTATTCTTTTGGAGATTACTGAAAGCACAATTTGTCCCAAGAGATTGGGTTATATTGTGGATTTGGGAAGAAAGAATTTACCCTTTTTAAAAGAACCGGAATTTATCCCTGATTTAGATTACATTATAATTGAATCCACTTATGGTGGCCGTATTCATCCCGAATTTTCTGAAGTGGAAAAAGAATTGTCGGAAGTAATCACACGCACCTTTAAGCGTAAAGGAAAAATTGTTGTCCCTGCTTTTGCTCTGGAAAGGACGCAGGAGATTATCTGGTGTTTAAATGATTTGCGGAATAAAGGGATGGTTCCTGAGATTCCGATTTATGTAGATAGCCCCTTAGCAATAAATATCACTGAGATTTTTCGTTTACATCCTGAATGTTTTGAGCCTAAAACCAAGAATATGCTTTTAATGGGGCGCGACCCTTTTGGATTTGAAGATATTATTTATACCCGTTCAAAGGAAGAATCGCAGGCGCTTAATGAATTAAAAAAACCAGCTCTGATTATTTCTGCTTCGGGAATGTGTGAGAATGGAAGAATCCTGCACCATTTAAGACACAATATTGAGAATCCAAAAAATACCATTCTTATTGTTGGTTATATGGCACAGAATACTCTGGGAAGAAAGATTGTGGAGAGAGAAAAGAAGGTAAGAATTTTTGGTGAAGAGTATAAACTTAAAGCAGAGGTAGTGGTGATGAATGCCTTCAGTGGCCATGCGGATAGAAATGATTTACTCAATTATGTAAAGAAAGCTAAGGGGACCGTTAAAAAAATATTTGTAGTGCATGGAGACCCGGATCAATCTGAAGCCTTAGTAGAGGGGATAAAAGAATTGGGGATAAAAGAGGTCTATGTTCCCGAGGTGGGGGATGAGGTGGAGTTATAGTTAGTTCGTTATTGGGTTTATTATGAAGGCGGTAATCCAAAGGGTAAAAGAGGCAAAGGTGATTGTGGATAACGAAGTCATTGCCCAGATTGGGAAAGGAATTTTGGTTTTCTTGGGAATT